>DAOVDN010000043.1 GCA_030669465.1 Desulfobacterales bacterium
GTTCCTGTAATACCGACCGGATCCCTTGGGCTAGACAAAGCGCTTGGCGTGGGAGGGCTCCCCAGGGGCAGGGTGATCGAGATTTTCGGTCCGGAATCATCCGGCAAAACAACCCTTGCGCTTCACGCTGTTGCCGAGGCGCAGCGGCAAGGCGGAATTGTCGCTTTTGTCGATGCCGAGCATGCCCTCGACACTTCATATGCCAAGAAGCTTGGTGTCGATTGTGACGAACTTTTGGTTGCCCAGCCCGATACAGGAGAACAGGCACTTGAAATTACCGATATGCTTATAAGAAGCGGAGCAATGGATATTGTGGTTATTGACTCGGTTGCAGCGCTTGTTCCCAGAGCGGAAATAGAAGGTGAGATGGGAGATTCGCACATGGGGCTTCAGGCAAGACTTATGTCCCAGGCGTTAAGAAAGCTGACCGGCACAATAAGCAAAACCATGACCTCACTCATTTTTATTAACCAGATCCGCATGAAAATAGGCGTTGTATTCGGAAACCCGGAGACAACTACCGGAGGCAATGCGTTGAAGTTTTATTCTTCGGTCAGGCTCGATATCCGGCGTATAGGCGCTATCAAGGATGGTCAGGACATTGTAGGAAACCGGACAAGGGTGAAAGTTGTCAAAAACAAGATGGCTCCTCCTTTTAAGGAGGCTGAATTCGACATCATGTACGGTGAAGGAATATCGCGAACCGGAGACCTTCTTGACGTTGGTGTTGATGCAGGCATAATTGACAAAAGCGGTTCATGGTATTCTTATGATGGGGAACGAATAGGCCAGGGCCGTGAAAACGTAAAGAAATTCTTAACGGAAAATCCCGATATCTACGATTCTATATCTGCCGAACTAAAAGACACCCTCGGTCTTTCCAAAGACAAAGAAGGTGACAGTTCAGCTAAGGCACAAAAGCCCAAAGAAGGGATATGATTAATAAATTATGGAGCCATTAATGACAGGCAATGAAATACGCAGACAATTTCTTGAATATTTTAAAAAGCATAATCACAAGATTGTAAGGAGCTCATCCCTTGTCCCCCAAAATGATCCTACACTTTTGTTTACCAATGCAGGAATGGTGCAGTTTAAGCGCACCTTCCTCGGCGAGGAAAAAAGAGACTACGTAAAAGCGGCAACATCTCAGAAATGCGTACGCGCCGGAGGAAAGCACAATGATCTTGAAAATGTAGGCTATACTGCCAAGCATCATACTTTTTTCGAGATGCTGGGCAACTTCTCTTTTGGTGATTACTTTAAGGAAAAAGCAATTGAGTTTGCGTGGGATCTGCTTGTCAATGGATATTGCCTGCCAAAAGACAAATTATGGATTACAATCTATCTTGACGACGATGAGGCATACAATCTCTGGCATAAGAATATTGGTGTGCCTGAAGACCGGATTGTGCGGTTTGGAGAAAAGGATAATTTCTGGTCAATGGGTGATACCGGCCCGTGTGGGCCGTGCAGCGAAATACATATTGACCGGGGAAAGGAATTCGGATGTGGCAAACCGGATTGCATGGTTGGATGTGAATGCGACAGATACCTTGAAATCTGGAACCTGGTTTTCATGCAGTTCAACCGCGATCCTTCAGGTGAGATAAATCCCCTTCCAAAACCCAGCATCGATACAGGGATGGGCCTTGAACGGATAGCTTCAGTTGTCCAGAATGTACCAACAAATTATGAGACAGATCTTCTCATTCCGATAATAAGGAAAACCGAAAGTCTCTCTGAAAAGCGCCTCGGAGATTCTTCTGAGGCTGATATAGCCATGAAGGTAATCGCAGACCACAGCAGGGCTGCGGCATTTCTCATAGGCGACGGGATACTCCCCTCTAACGAAGGAAAAGGATATGTACTGCGCCGTATTATGCGCAGAGCTATCCGCTACGGACGTAATATAGGTCTCACCAGGCCGTTTCTTCATAAAACCGCGGGCACGGTCTTTGATATCATGAAATCCGCCTATCCCGAGCTTTCAGATGCTGCAACTTTCATTACCAATGTAATAAAAAATGAAGAGATCAGGTTTTCAGAAACTCTGGATAACGGCCTGAAACTTTTAAACGATACCCTTTCAGATATGAAGATAAAAGGCATCTCAGTCGTGCCGGGCCATTTAATATTCAAACTATACGACACATACGGATTCCCGGTCGATATTGTAAGGGATGTAGTCAGAGATGAAAAAATGATGCTCGATATGGAGGGTTTTGATGCCGGCATGGAAGAACAGCGCGCTAAATCCAGGTCTGTTGTAGCATTTTTCAATGTCAGCGATGCTTACAAAAACCTTTCGGCAAAAGGGATAAAACCGAGGTTCACAGGTTATGATAGTCTTTCATGTGACTCAAAAGTCCTTGTTCTTGTAGAAAACGGCAATGAAGTTCGAGAAGCGGCATGCGGAAACAGTGTTGAGATTGTAACGGAAGTTACACCATTTTACGGTGAAGCAGGAGGACAGGCCGGAGATACAGGAAGAATAACCAGCAAAAGCAAAAATCTTGATATACTGATTTCCGATACAATCAAGGATCCCACGGGGATTATAATACACAAAGGTAAAATCATTTCAGGAAGCATTAAAAAGGGGGAAAGAGTAACGCTTGCCGTTGACAGTATAAAGCGTGAGGCTACCGCCCGCAACCATACTGCCACCCATATACTCCATTCTGTCCTGCGCCGGGTTCTTGGGGATCATGTAAAACAGGCAGGTTCACTTGTAGCGCCGGACAGACTCCGCTTCGATTTTACCCATTTTTCTCAGGTTGATACTGAAACGTTAAATAGAATTGAAACGCTGGTAAACGAACGGATACGCGAAAACATAACTGTTGAAACCATTGAGATGGATGCCGAAGAAGCATTTAAATCAGGTGCCACAGCGCTCTTTGAAGAAAAATATGGAGACCGGGTCAGAGTTGTCTCGCTTGCCTCTTTCAGCAAAGAACTTTGCGGAGGAACGCATACAGACAGAACCGGCAGCATCGGCCTTTTTAAGATAATCGGAGAATCGAGCATAGCATCAGGAGTAAGAAGGATTGAGGCCCTAACTGCCGGGCCTGCATTGGCATACACACAAAACACCTCTAAAATATTACAGGATACAGCCCGTCTGATCAAAGAAAAACCGGAAGCTATTACGCAGAAGGTTGAGAAAATTCTTGCTTCACACAAGTCCATTGAAAAAGAGATGGAAAAATTAAAGAGAGTAATTGCTTCCAAATCAGCAGATAATATCGAAGATGAGATTAAAACGATAAGCGGAATTAAGGTTCTTGTAAAAAAGGTCTCGGTTGACTCGCCTGCAGCTCTCAGAGACCTGGCCGACAAGTTTAAGGATAGGATAGAGTCGGGCATCATTGTACTTGGATGCAGTGCGAAATCCAAGGTGTTTCTTGTTGTTCTGGTCACAAAGGATCTTACGACTCGGTTCAATGCCGGAAACATTGTAAAACAGATTGCTGTTGTAGTTGGCGGCGGCGGCGGCGGAAGACCTGATATGGCCCAGGCCGGTGGAACAAAGCCCGAAAAACTTGATCAGGCTCTTGATAAGGCTTATGAATTGGTTGAGTAGTCGAGTGGGAAATTGGTCAAGGCACCTTAATATACTTTAGGCGCTTTTTGCCCATCTATCCTATGGTACCAAATTCATTAGGCAAAAAAGGAAATTTCTATACTACTTATGAACTTATCAGTCCCTGACTATATATTATCAATAAAACCGTATTCTCCTGGAAAGCCTCTCGAAGAACTTGAAAGGGAATATGGTATTAGCGATTCCATAAAACTTGCTTCCAATGAAAACCCTCTTGGCCCTTCTCCAATGGCTGCAAAGGCTATCCGATGCGCCATAGAAAAACTTAATCGCTATCCTGATGGGAGCGGTCATGATCTTATAAAAAGAATTTCAGAAAAGCTGGGAGTCGGACCTGAAAATATAGTTTTAGGAAACGGTTCTGATGAAATTATAGGAATGCTTGCACGTGTATTTCTTCGACCCGGTGATGAGGCGATCTTGCCGCAGCCCTCATTTCTTATGTACGATATAATGGTCCGCTGCGCCGGAGCAGCACCTGTATATATTCCCTTAAAATCGTTTTCAATCGACTTGGGCGGGATTAAAGACAGAATTACTTCCAAAACACGAATGGTTTTTGTGTGCAATCCCAATAACCCTACAGGAACAGTTGTATCAAAAAAAGATTTTGGAAACTTTCTGGAAAGCATTCCTCAGCAGGTTGTTGTTGTAGTAGACGAAGCATATATCGAATTTGTACGGGATGAAAATTGCGCCGGCAGCATCGATTATCTTGATTCCGACAGAGCTCTAATTACACTTCGCACCTTTTCCAAGGCATATGGCCTGGCCGGCCTTAGAATCGGCTACGGTGTTATGCCGGAAGAAATAACAGGTCTGCTGAACAGGGTGAGGCAGCCGTTTAATGCAAACTTGCTGGCCCAGGTTGGAGCGTGCGCGGCTCTTAAAGACGAAACTTTCTTAAAAAAGACCATAAGTCTGGTTCATGAAGGTCTGGATTTTTTGTATAATTCCTTAGACAGGCTCGGAATTAAATATTTTCCAACACAGGCAAACTTTTTTCTCATAGACGTTGGAAAAGACGCTGATGAAGTTTTTGAAAGCATGCTCAGGCAGGGTGTTATTGTACGGTCCATGAAATCATATGGATATCCTGAGTATATCAGAGTTAATGTTGGGCTTGCCGAGGAGAATGTTCGTTTTATAAAAGCCCTTGAAAAGGTAATTTTATGAAACCTCTCATTATTACAATAGATGGCCCTGCTGGTGCCGGCAAAACGACGGTAAGCCGGATTCTTGCAGATCGCCTTGGTTATAGATATGTTGATACAGGCGCTCTTTACAGGGGCGTTGCATTTGAAGCAAAATCGGCAGGCTTGAGCCAAAATGATGATATCGGCCTTGAGAAGCTATGCAGCGGCCTGAACATGAAATTTGTACAAGGTGAAAAAGGGCCGCGTCTTTTATCAAATTATTCAGATATTACAGATCAGATCCGGACCCCTGAAATAACAATGCTCGCCTCAGCAGTTTCCGCAAGACCCGTTGTAAGAAAGTATCTTCTGGATGTTCAAAGAGATATGGCAGGGGAGAAAGGACTTGTGTTCGAAGGGCGTGACATGGGTACCGTTGTGTTCCCTGATGCTGATGTAAAGTTTTTTCTGGATGCATCCCACAAAATAAGGGCTCTCAGACGCTACAAAGAACTAACATCGAAAACCTCTCAAACTCTAGAGGAAGTTGAAGCAGATATTAAACGTCGAGATGAAAACGACAGCACAAGAAATCTGGCTCCATTAAAACCGGCCGACAATGCAATAATAATAGATTCCACTAATCTTTCTGTTAAAGAGGTGGTCGAATTGATGCTGTCTTATTTGATTGAGGAATTTGGGAATTGAGGGATTGAGGGATTGAGGGTATGAATTTTAAGAAAATTATATTATAATCTTGGTGTCTTAGTGTCTTTGTGGCTGAACTATTACAAATAATCGTTGTTTTTTACAAAAAGTATGATATAAAAATTAGATTATGCTTTTTCAGGAATGAAAATTAAATAACTTGAGCAAAGTTATTTAATTTTCATTCCTTAGCATATAAAAAAATAGGCTAAGGGGGTAGTTTTTTTAATGGAAAATTTAGTTAAGAACGATGTAACCGAACAATTAAACAAAAATGATTTATCTGATACAGCAGTTACGCAACAAAATGAAAGCTTAAAATCCGATATATCTGTTGACAATGAATCATTGAAAGAAGTTCAAAGCTCCGGTGACAGCATGGAAAATTTGATGGATATGTATGAAGAAAGCTTTAAGCGTTTCGAAGAAGGAGAGCTTGTCACCGGCAGAATAATTTCAGTGGACAAGGATTATGTGCTTGTTGACATCGGCTACAAATCAGAGGGTCAAATACGGATTCAAGAATTCAAAGATGGAGATGGTAACATAAACGCCGAGGTTGGAGACAGTGTAGAGGTGATGGTCGAATACTGGGACGAAGAAGAAGAGCGCGTCATCCTTTCTAAAGAAAAGGCCGCCAAAGTCAAGGTATGGGAAGATATCAAAAAAACTTACGACAAAGAAGAAACCATCGAAGGCGTTATTTTAAGTCGTGTAAAAGGCGGATTTTCTGTGGATATCGGAGTTCAGGCCTTTTTGCCTGGCTCGCAGGCGGATTTACGTCCTGTCCGCAATCTTGACGAGCTGGTTGGAAAGAAATTTACCTTCAAAATCTTAAAATATAATCGGAAACGAAGCAACATAGTTTTATCAAGACGGGCCATTCTTGAAGAAGAACGTGAATCTAAAAGGGCTGCAACAATAGAATCCATCCATGAAGGGAAAGTCATTGAAGGAGTGGTAAAGAATATTACTGAATACGGTGTATTTGTTGATCTTGGGGGTGTGGATGGCCTGCTCCATATTACAGACATTTCATGGGGGCGCGTTAAACATCCTTCCGAGTTTTTTTCAGTCGGCGATAAGATAACTGTAAAAGTCCTTAATTTTGATATTGAGAGAGAAAGGGTTTCATTAGGCATGAAACAACTTGCACAAGATCCCTGGCTAACTGCTGCTGAAAAATACACGGTGGGTTCCCGTACAACAGGAAAAATTGTAAGCCTGACGGATTACGGTGCATTCGTGGAACTGGAAGATGGCATCGAGGGTCTAATTCACGTTTCTGAGATGTCATGGACACGAAAGGTTCGCCATCCTTCCAAAATCGTTTCTGTAGGAGAGATGGTTGATACTGTAGTACTTGATATCAAACCTGAAAACAGACGTATCTCCCTTGGCATGAAGCAAGTTGTTCCAAATCCGTGGGATGTAATAAGTGAAAAGTATCCTGTTGGCACAACTATTGAGGGCAAAATCAAGAACATAACTGATTTTGGTATCTTTGTCGGTATAGACGAAGGTATCGATGGGCTTGTACATATTTCAGATATCTCATGGACAAAGCGGATAAAACATCCGTCTGAGATATATAACAAAGGGGACATGATCCAGGCTATAGTTCTCGATATTGAAAAGCAAAATGAAAGGTTCTCCCTGGGTATCAAACAACTGCAGCCGGACCCATGGAAAACTGTAGCTCAGCGCTATGAAGTTGGGAAAAAGATAACCGGCACGGTCACGAATATTACCGATTTTGGAGTTTTTATTGAACTGGAAGAAGGGATAGAAGGACTTGTGCATGTATCCGAGATCAGCAACGAAAAAATAAAAACCCCCGTAGGAAAATTTAATGTAGGCGATGTCATAACTGCCAGAATCATGAATATCAACGGAGACGAAAGACGGATCGGCCTTTCAATCAAACGGCTTGAGATTGATGATGAACAGAGCCTTCTTAACGATTATGTAAATAACATGAAACCGGCAACTTCAACATTTGGAGAAATCTTGCGCGAGAATCTCCAGGATAAGTTGAATGAGAAATAGCATTATTGTTGATTGAAGGTATTCTATCCCGCCTGCCTCGCCTGAGCAAGTCAACGAAAGGACGAAGAATATTGAGTAGGGCTCGCGGCGGGCAGGTAATTTTACAACAAAAAACAGAGCGATCTGCCTGTGCGTGTCCGCACGCAGACAGGAGCGATTTCACCCGCCCGCCTCGCCTGAGCACAAGCGCTTGAATTTCGCATATCTGGTTATAGCGAGTGCGATGGCGGGCAGGCAAATCATCAATCATCACGCATAAGTCTAAATGTTGTGGAATTTTCAAAAGTTCTGTATGCAACCTATTGAAAATCAAGATTTATTGGATGGTTCCCTGGTATGTGATCAAAAAGAGAATTATTTGTTGCGCTTTTGGAGCAAGCCGACCGTGTCGGCGGATAATCCGGCAACGCGGTTGCCTCGCTCCAGAATGAGGATTTCGCTATTCCACAAATATCTGTTTACAT
>DAOVDN010000078.1 GCA_030669465.1 Desulfobacterales bacterium
CAGGATCAATGGTTACTATAAAACGACCGGCGGATTCTGAAAATAAGATAACATCATTACGATGAATCTGATCTGCCGGTACAAGACCGAGGTCAACATTCATGCCAAGATTGCCTCCCATGGCAACCATTGCCAGATGCAGACCCAGACCGCCGCGGTATATGCCGTGGGCAGAGGCCGCCAGCTCTTTTTCAAAGGCACGGGCAAGCCCCCTGTAAACCGGTATGAACTGATCAGGCAGGACCTTGGGAACATTAAGACCTGTATATCCAAAATGCTCATAGTACTCAGATCCTCCAAGTTCGTTGCGCGTAGCGCCAAGGATGTAGACCAGATCTCCCGGAATCTTGCCATCCATCGTAACACATTTTGTTATATCATCAATAACGGATATAGTAGAAAACTGGAGTGTTTCAAGAGCCGAAACTTTGTGGATTTCTCCGTATTTTCCCGCAAGGTGTCCATCAACGTACATACTATCCTTGCCTGAAAGGAGCGGTATTTCATAAGACGAACAGATTTCACGAAGTGCCTTGCATGAGCGTACCAGTTGCGCTGCCTTGAATTTTCCGTCAGGGTTATCTTTGGGATGATAGGCGATATCCGGCCAGCAGAAATTATCTACACCGCCTATATGTTCTAAATCCGCTCCAACAGCAATTAGCCTGCGCACAGCTTCATCAATAACGCAGCTTGTCATATGAAATGCATCTATTGCTGAATAGGCCGGCATCAGAGCCTGGGCAAAAGCAAGACCCTTTTCGGAATCAAGCAGAGGCCTTATAACGGCAGCATCGCTGTTAACATCATGATCTGCGCCGACAAGCGGCTTAATTACGCTTGTGCCCTGAACTTCATGGTCATACTGCCGGCTTATCCATTCCCTGGAACATATATTGGGGCGTGAAAGAAGATCGATCAGCAAGCCTTCATAGTCGCCGGGTTCTTTGAAAACAGGCTCAAACAGCCCCCGTCTATCCGGAGGCTGCCACTGGGCATCAAACTCCCACTGCGGAAAACCGGAAGTTAAAAAATCGATGTCAATAAAAGCACAGGTCCTGCCGTTGTATGTGATATGGAGTTTGCCCGAATCAGTATACCTGCCGATAACCGTGCTCTCAACAGCATGTTTTTCTGAAAGCTTTAAAAAGCGGTCCAGATGCTCAGGACTGACCGCGACAGTCATACGCTCCTGGGATTCCGAAATCCAGATCTCCCACTGGTCAAGCCCCTCATATTTTAAGGGAACCTTTTCAAGTTGAACCTCGCACCCGTTGGAAAACCGGGCTGTTTCCCCGACTGATGATGAAAGTCCTCCTCCGCCATTGTCTGTAATAAAGCTTATAAGCCCCTCGTCGCGGGCTTCTAAAAGGAAATCGTGCATCTTTTTCTGGGTATATGGGTCACCTATCTGAACATGACCGGCAGGAGTATGCTCGGAAAAAGACTCTGACGCAGCGGTCACGCCGTGGATCCCGTCTTTGCCGACCCTCCCGCCGCACATAACAACCAGATCTTTAGGAGATATACTCTTCTGTTCCGCTGGTTCTCCCTTTACCACAGACGGCATAATGCCTATAGCCGTTACAAAAACAAGACACTTGCCCATATAGCCATGGTCAAAAACAACCTGGCCAAATGTTGTGGGGATTCCGCTCTTGTTGCCGCCGTCGCGTACCCCTTCTATAACACCATCTAAAAGACGTCTTGGATGGAGATGCGGCATAAGATCCCCGCTATAATCTCTATTTCCGACACAGAACCCGTAGCCGCCCATAACAAGCTTTGCCCCTTTTCCTGTGCCCATGGGATCACGGTATATTCCCACAATACCCGTTATAGCGCCGCCATATGCCTCCATGTTGGACGGAGAATTGTGGGTTTCACCGGTAATAACGTAATAGTGATCATTGTCAAAACGCGCAACACCGGCATTATCCCACAAAACCGACACAACCCACGGCTTTTCCTCCTTTAACTTTAAGGTAGGAGACTCGATGCAGGTTTTAAAAAGATTGTCCATAACCTGTCGTTGACCTGTTGCAAGATCGAGATAACGGAACAGCCCACGAAAGGTATTATGGTTGCAATGATCGCTTCTGGCCTGGGAAATATATTCAAGTTCAATGTCTGTGGGATCTGAAAGGCCGACCATTGCCCGCTCTGCCCGGACATCTCTGTCCAGAAAATAGGCTCTTATAGCCGGAACATCATTTGGATTCAAAGCCAGGTTACGCTCATCACTGATCTTCATAAGGGTTGAGTCGCTGTCAATTGGAATTGTTGCAACGCTGGGATTGTGGTCGAGTTTGACTTTTGGTATGATAAGACCGATTCCTTTTGTAGAATCCCAATCCTTATTTGCAAAAATCTTCCACTGCTGGACGATGTCATTGGCTAAAAGCTCGCCGGCTATTTTACCTACGTCTTTTGCCGCAAGACCTGTGCCCTTCAAGCAGTAACGTTTTGATGTATATACCGCTTCATCTTTGGCCGGCTTTATTCCTAAAATATCTTCAATAGCCTCAACAGCAGTACTGCCGGGGTTATCCTTTACGCCGGGCCTGTAGCCAACCCAGATAGACCAGTCAAATTCGATTGGAAGAGGATCAAAAGATGAGACCTCTGTTACAGGGTTTGTAAAGATTTCTGTTTGAATCTTTTTCAACTGCTCTGTCGACAGGTCTGCATCAATTGTGACTATGTGTATGGTGCGGACTTGTGCGAGCTCGATTCCAAAATAATCCAGAGCCTTCTTGCGAACACCTTCGCCTTCAGCGTCAAAAAGATCGGATTTTAATGCTATTTCGAGTCGATACGGCATGATGATAGATTCCAAACTTTCGTGCTTTTGTGATAATTAAAAGGCCTTTTGTGATAGCCGCCACGTAGGGCGGCCCTACCGTTAATCAAGGGTATGAACCTCAGAGCGATATGGTATTTTTCCATTTGGATGTTGCATCCCGGTAGGGCCGTCCTACGTGGCGGCCTTTAACTAAAAAATATGCGTGCAATATCATTATAAAATACATATACCATCAGCAAGATTAATATAACGATACCTACCTGCTGTGCAATTTCGCGTATCCTTATATTGACAGGACGTCCTGTTACAGCCTCGACAAAAAAGAAAATCAGATGGCCTCCGTCCAAAACCGGTATCGGAAGAAAATTGATGACACCGAGATTAATGCTAAGGATTGCTATAAAAAACACCAGGCTGGCTATGCCTTCCCTGGCCTGTTGTCCTGCCATCTGGGCAATCATGATTGGGCCGCCCAGGGTTTTTGTAGAAATGGTGCCCTGCAACAGCTTTACAATGCTGGTTACAGTCAGTTCTGAAATCCTGTAGGTCTGAATCATGCTCTCCGAAAGAGCCTGAAATGGATTCAAATCCTTTGAATATACATCACCGGAAGATGTAATTCCGATTACATAGCGCTCTACATCCTCGCCAAATATATTTTTCGCCTGTTTAAGTTCCGGCGTAACATATATGACATTTAAAGATTCTCCACGACGCACAGATACTGCAAGGCTTTTCCCATTGCTTGCATTAATGATTTTTGCCATCTTTTCCCAGCTTTCAATATCACATCCGTCAATCGCCAGTATGAGATCGCCATTCTCAAGCCCGGCCCTGTAAGCGGGAGTATCTTCTTGAACCGTTCCAATTGAAGGTTTTAGAACAAAGGCACCGGAAATTTGAAAAATTCCAAAGAATATTACCACGGCAAGAAAAAAATTGAAAAGAGGACCGGCTGCAACAATTAAAATTCGTTTAAATACATGCTTGTGTGTAAAGGAGAAATGTATATCAGCAGGATCAACTTCAGCACCTGGTTCTTCTCCCACCATTTTAATATACCCGCCAAGAGGTATGGCGGAGATACGATAATCCGTAATGCCTATCTTTTTGCTGAACAACTTTGGGCCAAAGCCTAGTGAAAATCTCTTAACTCCAACCCCGAACAACCTGGCGACAAGGAAATGGCCAAGCTCATGAAAAAAAATAAGTATTCCTAAGACTATGACAAATGCAAAGATACTTGTGCTCATAACGTCTTTTGTTGTTTGTAACCGTTCACGTTTTCTTTCGCCCGGTTGTAAAGTTTGTCACGGTTACATTATTTGTTAATTGTTATCAGTTAATTAGTCAACGATTAGCTGCTCACTATCTTATCAGCTCACCAGCCGTTTCTCTGGCCCACTTATCAGCTTCTATAATATCAAATAATGTCGGATTTGCAACAACAGAGTGTTTCTCCATTGTTTTGCTGATAACCTCCGGTATTTTGACAAATGATATGCGCTGCTTTAAAAAAGCCTGCACAGCAGCCTCGTTTGCTGCATTTAATACTGCGGGAAGTGTTCCTCCGGTTTCGCAGGCTTTAAAGGCCAGGGTAAGACAGGGAAATTTTTCTAAATCCGGCTGCTGAAAGGTAAGCGCCCCGATATTTACAAAATCCGGTATTGGTTGATTTAATGGAAGACGTTCAGGATATGATATGGCGTACGCTATAGCGCCCTTCATATCAGGGATGCCTAACTGGGCAATTACTGATCCATCTTGATAAGCAACCATTGAGTGAACCACGCTCTGTGGATGGATCAAAATTTCAATTACATCATGTGAAACTCCAAAGAGATATTTAGCCTCTATAACCTCAAGGCCCTTGTTCATAAGTGTGGCCGAATCGATGCTTATCTTTTTGCCCATCTGCCATGTTGGATGATCCAGAGCATCTTCCGGTTTTATTTTTGCAAATTCATCTGCAGGCGTGTTTAAAAACGGACCTCCTGAGGCTGTAAGAAGTATCTTGCGCAGATCCTTCCTCCGGTGCCCGGCAATACATTGAAAGATTGCGCTGTGCTCGCTATCGACAGGAAGTATCTTTACGCCCTTTTCGTCCGCTCTTTTTACAACAATCTCGCCGGCCATCACAAGAGTTTCCTTGTTAGCCAGAGCTATTGTTTTTCCGGCTTCTATTGCAGCCAGAGTCGGCATCAGACCGGCCGCACCCACTATTGCAACTACAACCATGTCAACGGAACCATGTGTGGCTGCAGCCCTGTATCCGTCTTCTCCGTACATTATTTCAACACCGGTTCCCGCGGGAAGTATCTCTTTCAGCTCAAGAGCTTTTCTTTCATCAAGAACTACCGCTATTTCAGGACGGAACCGTTCGATCTGCTTTGCAAGCAATGCAACATTGCTTGCGGCTGCAAGCGCTTTAACCGCAAACCGCTCCGGAAAGAGCTCTACAATTTCAAGAACATTACAACCTATAGATCCGGTAGATCCGAGTATGGAAAGTAGTTTCAACACAATATATATTCTTTAAAAAGAAACGCCACAGGAGCGGCAAACAAGAGAGCATCAATGCGATCCAGAACGCCTCCGTGTCCTGGAAGTATCACACCGGAGTCCTTTATATTGGCAGCCCGCTTAAGCTCGGATTCAAAGAGATCGCCAACCTGCCCGGCAACGCCAATTAAAAGAAAAAACAGGATGCTTAATCCCCATGGAAACAGCGGTAGAAAAAAAGACTTAAACAATGCACCTGCAGCCAGATTTGCAGCAAGCCCTCCGACAGAACCCTCAATGGTCTTTCCAGGACTAACTGCGGGGCAAAGTTTGTGCCGTCCAAAATAGGAACCAACATAGTATGCTCCAATATCACCTGCAAAGACAATGCATAATAGAAAAAAAATCCAGGTGATGCCGTCGTCTATCCCGCCTCTGATCAGAACAAGGTAAGAGAGAAATAATGGTATGTATATAATACCGAGAACCTGCATTGCAACAATTTCCGGCGCTGATGAATCATGCTTGAATTGCCGCAGAGAGATCAAGCCCGAAATAACAAGATTTAAGGTAATAAGGCCGATAACAATATCAAACGAATTTTTGTACGCAGCCCAGATAATCATGGGGCCTATGATAAAAGCTGAAAGCTGAAAGCAAGAAGCTGAAAGCTCAAAGCTGAAAGCTGAAAGCTGAATGATTCTAACCTTTGAGCTTTGAGCTTTGAGCTTTGAGCTTCCAGCTTTCATCTTTGACTTTTGATCTTTGACCTTTGAGCTTTCAACTTCTTGCTTTGAGCTTTGA
>DAOVDN010000121.1 GCA_030669465.1 Desulfobacterales bacterium
AGTAAAATTTGAAATGGTTCAAGCCCTTCGTAAACTTCCAGCCTTTCACCGATACCTGTAGCTATTGCCGGTTTCTGAAAAATAAAAAATGGTACATCCGCCCCGATCGAAAGTCCCATGGACATGAGTTCATCCCGAGAAAATGGATGGCCATAATAGCGGTTTAACCCCAAAAGAACAGCGGCGGCATTGCTGCTCCCGCCGCCAAGACCGGCTGCAACAGGTATCTGTTTATTTATGGAAATTTCCACACCTTCATTCTTGTTTATAGCTTTTAAGAAAAGATTTGCTGCACTAAAGGCCAGGTTTGTTTCATCTTCCGGGACCTCCGGGTCAGCACAGAAAACAGATGTTTTTTTGACGCCAAAGGCAAGCAAAACCGTATCGTAAAGACTGATACAGCACATAAGGGTAACCAGATTATGGTAGCCGTCCGGTCTCTTTCCTGTTATATGCAAAAACAGGTTTATTTTTGCCGGAGAGAGAAGTTTCATTGCCTTACTTTATCAGCTTAACAACCAGGAACCCCATGTTTCTCCGCTTAATCAGCATTTCAATGGATTCACCCTTGTTGAGTTTTCCGATCATATCATTATATTCTTTAACTGTTTTGATTTTCTCATGATTGATCTCTTTTATAATATCGCCGGTCTGAAGACCTGCCTGGGCTCCTTTGCTTCCCGATTCTACGCCAACAACAATGATTCCTTCGACTCCTGCTATGTTTAATCTTCGAGCTATTTCTGCTGTCAATTTCGAAACGCGGATGCCAAGTTCATTATCTTGTTCCCTCGTTGTTCTCCTTGAGGAAATTTTTGAATCTTCCCTTTTCGCAATTTCAACCTCAAAGGTCTTTTTTTTGCCGTTACGTAATACCTTTATTTTAACTCTCTCTCCAACGCCGGTCCCTGCAATCATTCGGGTAAGTTCTCTTCCTGTCTCGACCTTTTTGCCGTTGATCTCGAGAATAATGTCATTTGGTTTGATTCCGGCCTCATCAGCAGGGTCACCGGAAAAAACCTCTGAAACCAGCACGCCTTTTCCTTCCTCAAGACCATAGTACTCTGCAAGCTCACCGTTAAGGTCCTGGATAGCTACACCAAGCCAGCCCCTGGTTACCTCTCCGCTGATTTTGAGCTGATTGACAATTCTCTTTGCAAGGTTTATGGGAATTGCAAACCCTATTCCCTGTCCGCCGGCTATTATGGCCGTGTTTATGCCTACAACCTCGCCCTTCATATTGATAAGAGGTCCTCCGCTGTTTCCGGGATTTATTGAAGCATCTGTCTGTATGAAATCATCATAGGGGCCCGACCCTATAACACGCCCTTTAGCGCTGACAATTCCCGCAGTAACTGTGTGCTCCAGACCAAAAGGGCTGCCTATTGCCAGAACCCACTGGCCCACTTTAAGTGCATCTGAATCCCCTAACTTTACTACGGGAAGATTGCGCCACGACTTGATTTTGATAAGCGCAAGATCCGTGTTGGGATCACGCCCCACAATCTCTGCCTCAAATTCCTTGCCGTTATTAAGAAGCTTCACCTCAATCTTGTCCGCGTTTTCAACAACATGATTATTCGTTACAATGTAACCTTCTTCATCAATGATAAAACCTGATCCAAGACTTCGCTGTTTGAAATCCCGCTGCCGGTCTTCACCGAAGAACTTATCGAAAAAGTCGTAGAAAGGATCATCTTTGCCAAAAGGGCTTCTGGAAAAATGACGGAACACGCGGCCGCCGCCCTTGATAGTCTTAACTGTTCTGATATTGACTACAGAAGGGCTGACCATTTCGGCAAGACCGCTGAAACTTTCAGGCGCTGTCAGGAAATCTCTCGATTTTGCCTCAGCGTCCGGAACCAGATAAAAACTTGAAACAACCAAAAGCATGACTGCCATGAATATCATGGCAAAAAAAGCTTTTCTTCTTGATGCCTTCTTTATCTTTTTAACAAACTTCATAAAATAATCCTCAATTCCTAAATCCCATCCGCAGATTCCACAGATTTCCGCAGATTATTAAAAAACAGCCGCCGCGTAGGACGGCCCTACCATCATTCCCCATTCCCCATTCCCTATTCTCCATTCCCCACTCAACCACTTCCCCACTCGACCATTTTCCCACTCGACCACTCGACCATTTTCCCACTCGACCACTCGACCGAAGTTACCGCGTTATCCTTTTTGTTTTACATAAGTTATCCTCAAATCATAGAGGATATTTTTGAGCATGCTCTCTTCTTCCTTTGTTAAATTCCCCCTGGTTTTTTCCTCCAGCATATTTAAAATATCTATTGTCTGTTTTCCAAGAGGCAGATTTTTAATTTTTTTGCCTGTGGCAGGTTCTTCTATTGCTCCAAGGTTTAGCAGAGCAGATGCATTTAAGGAAATGATAAAAGTTGAAAAATTTATTTCCGGTAGACGAAATTCTTCTTCCTGTTTGCCGGCTGAAACCGATTCTTTTGACACCTGCTCTTTAATTTTCTCCTCAGGAGGTTCCTTCTTCTCCTCTTTTTCCTTCGGACCCTTATCTTCTTCAGCAAAAATCCTTCGATCTTTTATAATAAAATCTTTTTTTTCTTCAGGCATCTTAAGTTCTCCTATCAAGTCCCTAAAGCTCAAGAGACATTACTGTTTTACCAAGCGGCAAAGCGCGCAGATTCTCAAGAACATCGTCCGGTATCGGCGTATCGGTTCTAAGAAAGATAATATTTCTTTCTCCATCTTTTTCCTGGCCCACCTGCATCCGGCTTATATTAATATTATGCTTACCAAGAAGAGATCCGACACTCCCTATGGCGCCCGGCCTGTCAAAAGTATGTATAAGCGCAAGATGGCCGTGCGGAACCATCTCAATCCGGAAGTTATTTATCTTTACAATCCTCGGATCGTTTTTGCCGAATATTGTCCCTGCCACTGTGTTTGTCATTTCCGTTGTAATTGCCCTGACCGTAATCAGGTTTAAATAATCCTCAGACTCTGAGCTGGTAGTCTCTGTAACCTTTATGCCTCTTTCTTTTGCAATGACGCGCGCATTGATAAAATTCACTTCATCCTTGAGCGCCGGAGCAAGAAGACCTTTTAAAGCCGCCGTTGAAACAGGAGAGAGGTCAAGCCCCTGAAAATCTCCTGCATACTCAACAACAACTTCCTTTAATGGTCCTCTGCAAAGTTGCGCCTGAAGACAGCCCAGTCGATCCGCGAGAGATAAAAACGGACCAAGCTTTACAAGAAGTTCGCCTGTAACAGATGGAACATTTACAGCATTAATGATAGTACCGTTTTTCAGATAGTCAATTATCTGGCCGGCTACTGCAACAGCCACATTTGTCTGGGCTTCCCGAGTAGAAGCGCCAAGATGCGGAGTGCAAACAAATCTGTCCAGTTCAAAAAGTGGTGATTTGCCTGGAGGTTCGGTTTCGAAAACATCCAATGCTGCCCCGGCAACTTTCCCTGACTTCATGGCATCATAAAGATCAGACTCTTTAACGATACCGCCGCGCGCGCAGTTTATGATCATGACACCATCCTTCATCTGATCAAACGCTTCCTTGTTGATAAAACCGATGGTATCTTTGAGCTTTGGAACATGCACCGTTATATAATCAGATTTTCGGTATAACTCTTCCAGAGAAACACTTTCACAGCCCGCCTTTTCGATGCGTTCAGGAGTGACAAAAGGATCATGAACGATTACCCGCATTTTCAGCCCGCTTGCGCGATTTGCCACAATAGAACCAATTTTGCCGAAACCGATAACGCCAAGGACCTTGTTGAACAACTCTCTACCCTGTAGTTTTTTCTTATCCCAGCGTCCGGCCTTCAATGAGGATGTCCCCAGAGGTATGTTGCGCGTTAAAGAGAGCATAAGTGCAATCGTATGTTCGGCTGTAGTTACGACATTGCCGCCGGGAGTATTCATAACAACTATACCCCGTCTCGTAGCAGCCGGTATATCCACGTTGTCAAGACCAATACCTGCACGACCGACAACCTTCAGATGTGTTGCCGCTTCCAGAAGATCCTCTGTTACCTTTGTAGCGCTTCGTATAACAAGGGCATCATAGTCTCCGATTATCCTTTTAAGCTCTTCCGGAGGGAGTCCGGTCTTAACATCAACTTCAATTCCTTCTTCCTGCTCAAACATCCGGATACCGGTTTCACCAAGATTATCACTAACCAAAACTTTCATGATTCCCCCTCAATCCCTACAAAGTGTCCATTTGATATTAAATGAGTTCTTGACTACAGATGCAATGTGTTTGTCGAAAAATAAGTGTTCTATAAGCCATTTTTTATTCTGGTAGTCTATTATAAGATTGTTATTGTCTATCAAGTGCGTAATGCTGCATTTTGAAAGATCCTTAAGGCCTGTTCCGGCAGCCTTTAGCACTGCTTCCTTTGAAGTCCAGTAGCGAAAGAAAAGTTTAAATGGATCAATATCTGCAAGACCCCATTCTCTGTCGTCTGCTGTTTTTCTGAAAAGAGACTCTGAGCAGGGCCGGATTTTCTCAATATCGATTCCGATTCTTGCCGAGGACACCACGCCTCCTGCATATTCGGATTTGTGAGAGAGAGACCAGTAATTTCCATCAAATGGCAGGGGAGCGCCATTTTCATCCTTTAAAAGATCACCTAAAAGAACGCCACTCTTTTGTGCGGATATTTCAAGCGCACACCTTGCATGCCTGCTGAGACATAAAACCTTATCTCTACCTGTAAGGCGTCTCTCTTTATCAGGAACAGGAAGTATTACAGGATAAATAGTATCCAAGCTCGTTGCTCGTTGCTGGTTGCTGGTTTCTCGTTGCT
>DAOVDN010000161.1 GCA_030669465.1 Desulfobacterales bacterium
CGAAAACTGACGTCAGGTCTAAAATTCCCAAGATCTGCCTCGGGTGCAATTTCTCTGAGAATGCGTATTACGAGCTCTCCAATTTGATCTTTCATACTTTTTCTCGTTCCTAAGGATACCTACGGGACATTCGTGCAGAACGTTCACAACTCCAAAACAATACCATCGATATCCGGCTTTACCCCTGTTAACAGCATTCGCGTCACGCAAGAGTTCGTCACTCCAAGATATCTGGCCACATCAGTGCCGGAATAGCCAAGTTCTCCGACTCCGATCCACGACATAGCTCTCCTGGCTTGCACCTTGCCATGCTGATTTTCCGGACTGCCGATAATCTGAGACATATTAAAGCTCTTGTAGAAATATTTCCCTTAGCTGCTTTAACATCTGAACAATCGATTGAACTTATCATGCGGGGGCCTGTGGTTATGGATTATGATTTATAATAGGGTTTACTTTCCAACCGGCATTATACAAAGGGGCTGTTCATCCGGCTCAGAGTTTAAAATTGTTTTCACCCTGTTGTCATAAAAAGCCCCGATAACAACGGTTTTAAGTCCTAACGAAACAGCCTGCAGGTAAACATTTTGAACTGCACATCCTGACTCCATATGCACATAGTTTATACCCCTTTCTCCATATTTTCTTGTCATCCGGTCATAAACAGCGGAAAATACAAAAACAACAGGAGCTTCATTTACTGCGTTCTGGCTTAGTGCGGCAAGGTATAATTCTTTTCTTTTGTCGCCTTCCACAACCTTTATAAGTTCATGGCCATGAGGTTTATATTTATAAATTCCCGGGGGAAGTTTACGGACTTTTCCGGCTGCAATGTATATCTCGAGAGGGTAAAGAGCTCCTGCAGAAGGAGCTGTTCTGAAACCGTGTGGATTTGTAACACCCTGAGCCGCCCATAATAGTTGTGAAATTTTAGCAAGTGTCAAAGGTTCTTGTGTGTAGTTTCGAATAGATCTTCTTTGAAATAACGCTTTTTCTATTGATACATCGCTATCATATTGAGGCTCGGGCAGTTTTATGCTTTCCATGGATTCACACCTCCTGACCGGAAACAATATTATTGCAATCAAAAGGATTATATAACCGAATATAGGATATCTTAAAAAAACAATCTTTTTCATAGCCGGTATTGTTGTATCTGTTACGTATTTTTTATTCACCTGGTTTTGTTGTTTGAAGCCTTGCCTCCATGCCTTTCTTAATTTTTTTGGCTATTCTATTATTTACCTTTACCATGGCATGGGAATCCGATGTTTGCCGCACCCTGCCGCATGTGATTTCCTCTCCGGAAAATGAATAGAAGCAGACCTCGGCTCCCATTGTATAACCGGCATCTTTGCCTTCATCAATATAGATGTGTCCTTTATTTCTGTGTACCTTTGTAACCTCAGCAGCCAGAGAAATATCACATATAAAAGCAGCCAACAGCATAATAATAGATGTTGCAACGAAAAATGCTTTAAATCTATGCATAGAATCCCCCAATATAGACTTTCAGATAATTAATTGCACTGCGCTATCAATCGAAAAGTTCTCTTTTCCGTCATTCCGGCCCCGCATCAAGTGAGAATGGGGTCAAGTCCGCTCTTGACTCTTGCTCACCCCACCCTATGGAACATCCTCAGTTTATAAGTTTATATCATCAAGAATGGAATAGCTAAATCCCTTTTTTTAATTCATAGTTCCAGATATCGTTAACTGCTTGTTATAATAATCATATCTTTTATTCGTTTTAAAAGCAAACACTGTGATGGCCGGCATTGATTCATCTCAGTATTGTCAACCCTGAAAACTTGAAGTTGTCGTCAAACAGACTTGTCCACCAGCTCAAGAAAACAGGTTGCCGACACTTTTCAAAAATTTTCTGTGATTTGAATTTGTCTTTTAAAATATCTTTCAGATGGAAGGATTTATCAGTTCATTTTTAAGCGTATTCAGGGCTTTTAATGTGTTTTTTGCCGTCTGTCTGGGCAGTCCGCCTCTTCAACTGATAAACCAAGGCAAAGTGAGAGCTTTGCACAACCCTCATTTTTGCTCAATTCTGGTCATTGCGAGGAGCAAAGCGACGTGGCAATCTTGTGGATTGTCAACATGTTTTGAGATTTCTCGCTCCGCTCGAAATGACAGCTTTGGATAGTTTTCGTTCAGGCACTAATTACGCTGACAGCGTAACGCTGCTGGCGTAATACACGTCAACGGCTACCAGGTTACAAAAATTATCACCACTGACAGTTTCGCCATATACAAAAGGGTTTTTCATGAGTTTTTTCCTGCCTGGAAGTTAATCTGCCTGATCAGCCGACGTGTCCCGGCATAGCCGAAGGCGACGACGGAACCGCCGAGGTACCGATCGGTATGTCAGGTGGTGTGGGAGGGCTCCTCAGTGATGGGGAGTCCTATCCCGATAGCCGATGTATTCAGTATGAAGTCCTGCGTTCTTGGCCGCTTCAAATTGTTTTCTGTCAGAGGTGACAAATAGATCTGCCTGCCACTCCAAAGCACAAGCAACATGTATAGCATCCATTGCTCGCAATACATTTTTTTCCAGCAGATTTAGTGAACGTGAGATCACCGCTGGAGTGATCTGAAGAACGGTAGCGTCACGGACATCATCCAGCAATTGCCGCTTTGCCTTCCGATAGTCCATAACTGTTAAAACTTGTTCTCGCTGTCGCCGGTTAAGCGCAGAAATGATTTCGGGTACTAAAATAATACAGAGAGCTAACTCCGATGCATGATGCAACAAACTGTCCATTTCTTCGCTACCATCTTCTTGGACATACCTTTTGGCAAGGGATGATGAATCAACAGAGAGTTTCATCTGTTAGTCTCACGCTCTTCAATGATAGCGGAGGATAAATCGCTTCCTGGAATTTGTAAACGGATACACGGTTGCTTCCATGAAGGTGTCCTGAATTTATCGGAAAACGGAATAACTTCAGCCACAGGCTTCCCGCGACGTAGAAGAACAATAGTTTCACCATGTTCCACCTCGGTTATGAAACCTGATGCCCTTTTACGAAAATCGGTAAATGCAATGGTTTTCATTGTAATGCCTCCTTATGTGTGCATCTGAATGTACATCAGAAAGCGCTTTTTTGTCAAGGTGATAAATAAAGGCTAATGGCGCGCATGAGTGGATGGGAAAGCCAAGCAGGACAGGGCAAAGGTGAGTTTTATAATGATCTTAGCAAAAGGGAAAAATGCACCGGCTTTCCCATTCCATCTCAATGCCCTTGTTCGCTGCTCTTAGGCAACTTCGAGTTGGAGGTGTTTACCTACTGCTTGAGCATAATTTACCAATGTAGAAAGGCGGATATCTTCTGCATGGTTTTCAATCCTGGAGATAGCAGATTTTTTAGTACGCAATTTCTTAGCCACTTGTTCTTGGGTGAAGCCAGCTTCAATACGGGCCTGCTTCAGGAGAATACCAATTTTGAATTGCTCATATCCTTTGTCAAAATTTTTTGCAAATTTTGGGCTTCGCTTTTTTCTTGTTTCAATATATTTATCAAGATCGTCCATTTGTCTATCTCCTGCTCAAATATTTTTTCTTCCGTTTTTCTGCCAATCTAATCTCCTTTAAAAAAGTTTTTTGGCCTTTCTTTTGGAAAGAGTTGGTCAGTATGATCAACTCTCGACCATGAAAAAATC
>DAOVDN010000128.1 GCA_030669465.1 Desulfobacterales bacterium
GAGCATTGAGTCTTGTTCTTTTTTTGATTCTACCCTAACCGAACAGGTCCGCATGACTACCTGTACGGACAAGACAAAGTTCACTGCTCTCTATACGGTATATAAGTAGCCAATCTGGTTCAATGTGGCATTCACGGCAATCTTTCAGGGTTCCTTTGAGTGGATGATCTTTGTTTTCAGGTGGCAGTTTTTCCCCATTGACCAGACGATGAATGATGTTTTTCAGCTTTTCAATATCGTTACCACGTTTTTTGATCCGCTTCACATCTCTTTTAAATTGTGTATCACGCCTGATGGATCTCATGCTTCTATATTCCAAGATCGTCAAACAGTTCTTGAGCTGTAGAAAAGGTTTTACCTTTACCCTGCCTGGAATTCTCAATGGCTTTCATCGTCTTTTCGTTTGGTACGTGAAGTTCAAACGGTAACCCGCGCTGGGCTATAACCTGCCGGTAAAATAGCTCGAATGATTTTGAAACTGACAACCCTAATTCTTTAAGTATAGCTTCAGCTTGTTTCTTGACTTCAGGGTCCAATAGAGCCCTGGCTGTACTTGTTTTTATTGTGCTCATCTTACTGCCTCCTTCAGCTTTTGATGTATAGCATATTATATGCTATCATCTGATGAATTGTCAAGCCAAGACCCACGGCATCACATTTGAGATCAGCGACAAATTCCTTGATGATGATTTAACGGCAGGATTTCGGGGGATGTATTTTACCAGTCCTGTCTGCGTGCGACGCACAGGCAGAAATGACGGATCGGCATTGGAAATCTTCGCCGAATACAAAATCGGCGACAATTGACAACTAGCTCCGGTCTATATGTTCTTCAACGGCCCAAAGATTCCCGCCTGGGTCAATATCGCGAAAACAACATGGTCCATCTGAGATCGAGATACAGTTTTTGATTCAACGGTAAATTGGCTGGGCGCTTCTAATGCGTTTTTCTGTGGACACCTTGTTGACAGATGGATCAAAGAATGTTGCTCATCCTCATCCTGTCCAACGGAGGAGTTGGGTCGCCAGCCTTACTCAAATCGCCAAAAAGCGATTCCCACCACCTTCTGATAAATAAGCATGGATTCTTGCAATAATACGAATTTTTAGATATAAGAAAAAGAAATTAAAAGATGGAGGAGGCCTTCGATGTCAGTATTATTAAAACTAGAAATGCCTGAGGGTGCATTTTCAGCACTGAAGCAGGATCATGAAGGTTTGACCAGGGAGTTGCGTCTTGCAGCAGCAGCAAAATGGTATGAAATGGGAATAATATCCCAGGAGAAAGCTGCTGAAATAGCTGGACTCTCAAGGACGAAATTCATATTTTCACTTTCCAAGTATGGAGTTTCCCCCTTTCAATATACGGTAGAAGAAATAAGAGAGGAGCTCGATCGTGTCTGACCAGTTGGTTTGTAATGCATCACCTCTTATACTCCTGAAACACATAGGTCATCTCAGACTCTTAACTGATCTTCGTGATATCCTTGTTGTCCCAAAAGGTGTAGTAAATGAAATACTGCAATATAAAGAGGAAGCACCGACCTTGGAAGCCTTTCTGGCATCTCCAAAGGTGACAAGGGTACAAAGTGACATAACTATCGAACCTGCTATTGCTGGGTGGGACATTGGTAAAGGAGAATCAGAGGTTTTATCATAGGCATTAACTCATCCTGAATATGAGGCAATCCTTGATGATTTATCTGCGCGTAAGTGCGCTCGGAGTCTTGGCATACCTTTGCGGGGAACAGTTGGTATCATCCTTCTTGCAAAGAAAAGAAGCTATATTTCAAAAGCAGCACCACTTATAGAATCGCTAATAGATGCTGGTTTGAGGTTTGACATGAAATGGATAAATGAAGCACTTGAACTTGTAGGAGAAAGTTTGAAATTAGACTGATATTATTGGAAACTTTCGTTCCAATTTTCCCCGCGAGAGAATACAAAAACTCCAGATCATCTTTTACCAAAATGAACAGATTCAGAGACGAGGTCAGCCTCCGGATTATGGTTGATTTGCCTGTTTCGGCCTTTTCCCCGTTATTCTAACACCGCCAAAATAAACATAAACAGCATCCCTGCCACGCTGCCGACATATACGATCCATCCGATTCTGTCGAGTTTATTGATTGTTTCCATCATGCACGGTCTCCTTTTATCGCCAGGTCAATTTCAGCCCTCAACCTGGCTTTCAAGCTGTTTTCATGATCCAGGCGTGAATCAAAATTGATATAGATCTTACTGTCAAACCTGTTTCCGCCTGTGATATCCGGTCATCCCCGGAAGACCCATCCACTGTAGCCAGATTTTTGACATGACCCTTGTTCCCCTGGTGGTTCTAAAGTTTATTCCCTCGTTCCCATGCTCTTGTTTGTAGGGGCGAGTTTACCTCGCCAGAATTCATTTGGCGGACGACATAAAGTCGCCCCTACAGTTATTTGTTTGGAACGAAAAATCAAATCTGACAAAGTAGAATTAATAGCCTGCCGGCGAACTGTGGCGCTTATTTTGACTGAATGTCTCTGTCTTCTCTGCGAGAGTGTAAGCGACGATCAATCTCAGCTTTCACCTTGGCTCTCAAGCTGTTTTCTTGATTCAGGTGTGAACCGAAATTGATGTACCCTGGCCGGATACCTGAGCTGTTGCCGGAGCGGGCTGCAGAAAGGACGGCTCTCTCGAAAAGCTGTTTTGACTCTTTGGTTGTCATGATACCTCCTTTGTCCGGTTTTTGCGGGTTAGCAGATGCCAGGCCTCCTTGAACCGGGCGTACTTGCTTTCACCAGGCTCTGCTTCGGGTAAAAGGTAAACCCCGTATTTTGGCATGGCATGCCGCGGAATAACGTAATGGATACTTTCTCCGTTGTTTCTGCAAAGGCAAATGATAAAGTCAAAGCCCGGGCTAACCCCGGTTGTGATGTGGAAATATCGCTTCTTTCCGATCATGACAGGCGTTGAGGCGCACCTGAGAAGAAGCTTGTAACCGTTCGTCAAAATCTCATACGGATGTTTTCGAGTCCCAAGATGTGTTGTCAAGCCCAGGGACTCCATTTTTTCTCTGACCTTTATCAATAGCTCGAGACGTTTGGGTTTCTTCCTGCTGGCAAGCATTTTGCGCTTCCTTGCCAGCAGCTTGCTCTGAAAGGCTTCAGTATAGGGGCATCCGTAGACCTTTTTATACACCTGCCGGGCGTATTCTCTGGAAAACCCGAAATGTCTGCCCATGCTGGCCAGGCTATTGTCCGGATTCTCTATGATTTTTTTTAATCTCTCCACAGCGCCCGCACCGTAAGTCTGTTCAAACTGCCTTAGAAATTTGGCAGCCTTCTTCATTCCAAAGGTTTTTCTCAACTTTCCGATGAATGACCCATCTACATTTAAAATGCCGGCAAGCTCGTAATCGTAAAGATTTTCCACCTCTACTTTCTGTTTGATAAATTCATATAGTTCCATATTAAATTGCTCTTTTACATAAGCTTCCAGTTGTGTTGTCATCATCTTAAACCTCACATTTTTCAGTTTATTGCGTTCTAGAAAACCCTGTCCTCTGGGCGGGGTCAGAGTCCATTGGCTCTGCCTTGAATGGTCTCCATCACTCCATGAACGGTTAACATTGTCAATTTATCCTCGCACTTTTTGATAATGCCTGTGAAATAGCGCTCAAACTGGAGCTGGGAAGCATCCGGACGCACTTGCAATATTTTTTGCATAGCTTTTTGACGTTTAAACAGGCATTGTGACTATTGCAGTTGACCGGGCACAAGACCATGTCCGAGCGTCTGATCAGTCCCTCCAGGCCATGTTTCCCCCAACCATCATGGTATTCAAAGACAGCGCCTTTCTTTTCGATCGCCTGGCGGTAAAATGCTTTGATTTTGGTTATTCCACCTACAATAAGAATACGTTTTCCGGAAAGATCGAACGATGGATAATCCCCTGCTCCCGATGTTCGTTTTTGCACCGGTCTCAGTTTACGATTACGCCTGTCGTTGCACGCTTGAATATTAGTAGCTTGCATTGATATTTCTCCTTTTCAAACAAAAAAAGGCATGATAGAAACTGGTTTTCTGTTGTTTCCAATCATGCCTTCACTTTTCCCGCCTCTGCGGAAACCGTAAGACATTCTCTTACTTTTTTTCCTGAATAAAGATGACCTCCGGACAATCTTTTATCATAGAGGTCAATAATTGTTATTTCATGGTTTCATATAAACAGAATAATAATTAGAACAAACAAAGCAAGTTAGACATATCTAACCTAACACAGGAAAAAATCTTGTCAAGATTTTTTTGATGCTTTTGTAAAAAACTTTTAATTCGATTGATTGGACACTTAAAAATAAGAGATGAGGTAAAAGTTCAGCCACTAAGTCCCAAAGGCACAAAAGGAAGCATATGATTGAGGAATTACGAATTGAGGAATTGAGGAATTAAAAGTGACAACATCCTTCAATTCCTAAATTCCTAAATTCCTAAATTCCTAAATTCCTAAATTCCTAAATTCCTAAATTCCTAAATTATGAATTTTAAGAGAATTATATTAAGTGGGTATGCAGTTTACTCAACCAAAATTGGCTAATATCTTGAAATATCACCGCTTTTTCAAGCAGAGGGCTTCAGCGAAAACGTCGCTAAAAATCCTTAAAATTCAACTGGTTGGCCGTTTGCTGGT
>DAOVDN010000123.1 GCA_030669465.1 Desulfobacterales bacterium
AAATACTTTCCTTAAACATCTCGACATTGATGTTTTCGTCTTTTATGAGGCGATGAAGATATTGTCTTTGCAGGCCTGCCTGCTCAGCGGCCCTGGAAATATTTCCCTTGCTTTGTTCGAGGATCGATAGAATATAACTCTGGTGAAATGCCTTGATGACGTTTTCTTTGGCTTCCTTAAAGGGGAGGTCATAGATACCCTGACCAAAACGGAGGCCGGCAGGCACGAGGGGCTTTTCGGGAAAAATATCCGAGAGTTCAATGTGGTCGGAACGGCAAAGGATGACACCCCGTTCAATAACATTTTCCAGCTCTCTGACGTTTCCGTGCCACTTTTGGGCCATGAGTACGGACATGGCTTCAGGATCAATCCGGCGTATCTCTTTTTTGTTGAGCGTTGTGTATTTTTCAAAAAAATGATGGGCCAGGGTTGGAATATCCTCTTTTCTGTCACGAAGTGGTGGGATGTGGAAATTAATCACGTTGAGGCGGTAAAACAGGTCTTCTCGAAATCGCTTTTCCGTTATCAGTTTTGTCAGATCTTGATTTGTAGCGGCCAGAAATCGTATATCGGCGTGTTTGGTGGTCAATCCGCCTACCGGCTTGTACTCTGCCTCCTGCAAGAGCCGAAGCAGCTTTGCCTGCATCACCATGTTCAGATCCCCGATTTCATCAAAGAAAAGAGTTCCCATGTTAGCTTCTTCGACCAGTCCTTTTTTGTCTTTCCACGCCCCGGTAAAGGCCCCTTTGACATGTCCGAAAAGTTCGCTTTCAATGATCTGTTCAGGCATGGCGGTGCAGTTAACCGTGATAAACGGCCTGTCATTCCGGTGGCTGTGATGGTGGATAGCCCTGGCCACAAGCTCTTTCCCTGTGCCGCTTTCTCCACAGATCAAGACCGTGGCGCTTGATTGCGCTACCTGTTCGATCCTTCTTAGAATCGACGTAATGGCGGGACCGGATCCGATAATGGAAGGGAACTTCCTTTGCTGTTTGAGGGACTTGAGCAACGCGTTATTTTCCCGGATAAGGCCCTGCCACTTCATTGCATTGTCAATTGTCAGCAAGATGCGTTCTTTGCGGAATGGTTTGGCAATATAGTCAAAGGCTCCTTTGCGGGTGGCTTCCACAGCGGTTTCAATGGTGGCGTAAGCAGTCATGACGACAACAACGGCAGCCGGTTGAATTTTTTTAACCTGATCAAGCAGAGCAATTCCATCCATCTTAGGCATTTTCAGGTCGGTGATTACCAGGTTAACTTGCTGGTCTTTCAGTATTTCAATCGCCTTCAAAGGATTATGGCTGGTCACCACGTCATAATCGGTCTTTTCGGTTATAATCCTTGTCAGGAGGGTCAGCATGTCCTTTTCATCGTCTACGATCAAGATTTTTCCTGTCATGTTCTGTCCTTAGCGCTGAGCGCCAGTGTAAAAGTAGTTCCTCGAGGTTTTTTGGGGAACTCCACCATGCTGCTTTCACACGTGATAGTTCCTTTATATTTGCTTACAATACCGTGGCTCACAAAAAGCCCAAGCCCTGTTCCTTCTCCCTCGCTCTTGGTGGTAAAAAACGGGTCAAATATCTTGTCAATATGTTCTTTTGGTATGCCATGGCCATTGTCGCGAACTACTACAATTATTTTTTCGCAATTGGCGTCTAATGCGGTTTTAATCTCTAACTTGCCGCTTTGTTGCATGGCTGCCGCAGCATTGTTGATGAGGTTCAATAAAACCTGTTGCATTTGACGCGAATCACCTTTTGCCCTGGGAAGTCCGGGAGTCATATCCAGTCGAAGTTCAATGTCACTCATCTCCAATGAATGATTGACCACATTAACGATATCCTTAATAGCCTCGTTGATATCACAATACGCGGATTGACCTTCTCCCTGGCGGGCAAAGCTCAGAAGGTTTTCCACCACTGCCTTGCAATGGAGGCCGTGGCGCTCGATAGTTTTCAGATCCCGGTAGCGCTGACTGTTTTTGTCAGCTTTTTCCAGCAGGAGATCTGTGAACCCGAGTATAATCCCAAGCGGGTTGTTGATCTCGTGTGCTACACCGGCTGCCAGGGTTCCCATGGAGGCGAGCTTTTCGGTATTAATAAGCTGGTTTTCCAGCTTCTTGCTTTCTGTAATATCTCTGGCAATGCACAGAACCGAGATTACATTGCCTCTCTCATCCTTGCGGGGCATAAAGTTAGCGCTGAGCCATATCTGATATTCCCCTCTGGCTATCATAAACTCATCCCGCATGCTTTTTCCAAACTGGAAGACCGATTTAACAAGCTTGAGTTGTTCTTCAGCAACTTCTTGTGAAAAAAGATCCGAAAGCGGCCGGCCTGTAAATTGCGAAGGGGTCCCCCCAAAAAAAGCAGCGGTGAAGCTGTTGAGAGATCGAAAGCGGCCGGAGTGGTCTACTGTAAAGATAAAGTCTTCAGCACTTTCCACCAAACTCCGATATCTCTCCTTGCATCGTTTGATTTCTTTCGATTGATCTGAAATTTGATTTTGAAGGCCGAGAAAGCGCAATCGGCCATAACATAAAGCACTCCCCATTCCTACAAGTAGAGCAAAAATACCCATGATTTGAAGCCAAAGGAAGCTATTAGGGCCGGCATAGGGCGATCGAATGCCTGTCATCAGAGTCAGGGCAAAACAGAAAAAACTGATACTCCAGGCAATTATCAGAGCAGCTCTGGTAAGTTTGAGTCGGTTTTGGAAATTCATTTGGGTCAGCTTTATGATAGTTCATCAAAGACTTTTTTCCGAAATTAATAATTATAATCGCAAATAGTTTTAATGCAAGAAAAAGATCAAGTCGGCAGCAATTCTAATTATAGCCTGTTATTCACCACGAAGCACACGAAGAACGCGAAGTAGACCTTGTTATTTTCTTATTTCTTCGTGATCTTCGTGTGCTTCGTGGTATTCCATTTCTTTTGATTCGCAAAAATTATTCCATAATTAGAATTGCAAGAAAAAGATCAAGTCAGGAGAAAAATCGTTTTTTGTGGTGAGGTTACCGGTTTTGCCTGTTGCAAGGTTGTGCCGGGGTGTTGTATAGTAAATGCGCGCACGGCAGACAGGCGGGAATGACAAAGATGCATGATTTTGGACTTTTTACGAAATCATTAAATTTGAATAGGATACGGAAATGCTGTTGTTTAAGACTATGATGGAAGGGGTGCCCCTTCCCCTGATGATCGCGGACAGCAAAGGCCGGATAATTTTTGCCAACAGATGGTTGGAAAAGTCTATGGGGCATACCCGGCGGGAATTTTTGAAGAACAACCTGCAAGACCTGTGCGCGCCTTATGAACAAAGCCGATATATTTTCTCAAGTTTGCCTGATATCGAAAGGACGACCGAGGTTGATATTGATCTTCAGCAAAAAAATGGTGAGATATTAACGGCAAATGTTTCTTTTGCCCCCTTTGATTACCGGAAGGCGCGGCATTTTCTTATAATTGTCAGGGACGTAACTGTCAGGCGGATCCGGGAAGCAAAAGCCAGGGAAGATGAGGAGCGATGCCGCAGGCTGCTTGTAGAGCGAAATATGTTGCAGGATCAGCTTCATCGATCCAGCAAGGTTGCCTTCATGGGAGAGCTGGCAGCCGGTATTGCCCACGAAATCAACAATCCTCTTGGCATTATCCTCGGGTTTGTCCAGGATATTTTAGATGAGATTCCTTCGGATGATCCCCTCTTTGAATCTATCAAGATTATCGAAAAGGAGACAGCCCGGTGTGTAGATGTGGTAAAGAACCTTTTGGACTTTGCCCGATTAAAGCCCCCTGAGAGGATCCCTGTGGACATCGTTGAACTTCTTGAAGGTTCAATTGTGTTACTGATGCCCAGAATCAAGAAAAATAAGGTGAGTATCAAAAGGGATTTTGAAATGGAATCCCCCTCCATCAAGCTTGATCCACAGCTTATCCAGCAAGTTTTTCTTAATGTTATGATTAATGCCGTTCAAGCAATGCCTGACACAGGTGTTCTTGCTCTTGGTATCGGTCTTGTACGCAAAGAGCGGTCGCTGGAACCCGGAAATTGGATCCGAATCAGCATATCAGATACAGGCAACGGAATATCTGAAAAGAATATCCATCGTGTTTTTGATCCATTTTTTACTACCAAGGGGAGCAAGGGGACAGGATTGGGACTTTCCGTTTGTCAGCGTATCATGGAAGACCATTGTGGAAAGATTGAAATAGAGAGCCGAAAGGGATCCGGAACCATATGCAGCCTTTATTTTCCGATAAAAGAGTGATGGTTTGTAAGGTATCTTGTTTAATCAGATTCAGAAATCCACGTCCTTTGGGCCTCCGGCTCGTAGAGCCTACGCCTCGGAGAGCGCGGTCAGAGTTAATTGGCTATGTCTGGACAAATTGCCCGGAGTGTTGGAGTACTGGAGTGTTGGAGTATTGTGCTTGAACTCGTAGAGCTTTTTGTTTTGGAGTGAAAAAGACGTGCAATCCGAAAGTCTTTGCGTTTGGTTTTTTTCCATTACTCCATTACTCCATTACTCCAGATTTTGAAGTTTTGAGGAGGATGTGGTTTTGGCGAAGATTTTAGTGGTGGATGATGAAGAGCACATGCTCAAGCTGTTTGAAAAAATCCTTACAAGGCAAGGCCATGAGGTTCGAACCGCTGCCAGCGGAACCGAGGCAATCGGTTTATTGGAAAAAGAGTCCTTTGATCTAATGTTTTCTGATCTTGTGATGCCCGACCTTGGTGGCATGGATCTGTTGAAGGAGGTAAAAAC
>DAOVDN010000027.1 GCA_030669465.1 Desulfobacterales bacterium
TATATTTTTTCGCAAGCCCTTAGCTTGGCGCTTCTTGCCATAGGATTGGCTGCAATTTCTTCTTCTGTCGGCCGCACTACTTTCCTGGTTAAAATGCGCACCACCCTTTTTTTGTTGCAAATACATTTTGGAAAGTCAGGCGGGCATATGCACACTCTTTCCAGTGTCTTTATTCGATGTTTTACAATTCGATCTTCAAGGGAGTGAAATGATATAACGCAGAGACGACCATTGGGATTCAGAAAATCCGCTACCTTTTTCATAAATGAATCGAGTACTTCGAGCTCCCTGTTGACAGCGATTCTAAGAGCCATGAACACTCGTGTAGCAGGGTGAATCTTTTGGCTGAACAATGCTTTTTTTCCAATAGCATTGCACACTATCTGAGCTAACTGCTTGCTTGAGGTGATTGGCTTGAGCTTTCTTGCCTTTACTATTTTTTGCGCTATCTGCCGTGCCCGGCGTTCCTCTCCATATTCTCTAAAAATTTTTTTAAGGCCTTCTTCATCCATTCTGTTGATTAAGTCTTCAGCCTTTATACTCGATTCTATATTCATCCGCATATCGAGCGGCTCATCCCTTTTGAAACTAAAGCCCCGGCCGCTTGATTCGAGTTGATCAAGTGAAAGTCCAAGATCGAGAAGAATACCATCTACCGCAGGAATATTCAATTCTGAAAGAATTGCCGGAAGATTTATAAAACTGTCATGAAAGAGATGTAAATTTGACCAATACGGTTTTAGAACCTTTTTTGCGTTTCTTATTGCATCCTTATCTTGATCTATTCCTATAAGTATTCCATCCGGAATAATTTTTTTGCAGATAGCTTTTGAATGACCTGATCCGCCAAGCGTGCAGTCAACGTAAATTTTCCCCGGCTTACAATTAAGGTAATAGAGAACTTCACTTTGCATTACAGGGATATGTTTATATAACATATAACTAGAGTCCTAATTTTGCGATCTCGTTGCCGACCCCCTCCTTTTTCATATCTTCTTCGAGCTGCATCACTTCCAGCTCGTATTTTTCTTTTGACCATACTTCAAAATGAACGATTTGTCCGACAAGCGCAATCTCCTTTTCAAGCTCCGCGTACTGCCTTAAAACCGGTGGAATCAGAACACGTCCCTGCCTGTCGCAAGTACAGTCAAACGCACCTCCTATAAAAACCCTTCTAAAACGACGCATATATTCGCTGGTTTCAGCTATGGATAATATCCTGGATTCGATCTTGCTCCATTCATCAAATGTATATGCAAAAAGGGCCTTGTCCAGCCTGGTAACTACGACCCCGTCACCGCCCCCGGCCTTTATGATGTCACGGAATCTGGCAGGAATTATTATACGTCCTTTTGAATCAATCGTATGAAAGGAGCTTCCGCGAAACATATATCACCATTATCCATTATCAACCACTTTTATCCACTATATGTGCATCCAAGTATACTTTTAAAGAAGTGTCAAGAAAAAAACAGAAGAATCATTATATTATTTATAGTGATTCGTAAATGTTGATACACCTGTAAAAAGGATTTTTACAGGTGATTGCGAATTTAGGAATTTAGGAATTGCGAATTGTTTAGGACTGTTATGAACTTAATAAAATTAGAAAAACCGCAATTTTATATTTTTTACGAAATCATCAATGTCAAAAGAAATAATTGGATTTTTGGATTTAAGGTACGGTGGAGTATTGTGGAGCAATAATATCAAGGAGCACCATTGAACACTTTCAACCTGTGCGGCTAGCATTCACTGTGTGTCGTAGGGGCGGCTTTACGCCGCCCTCCAAATCTCAGCGCAAGTTTTTCACCTTTGAGTTGTTTAACAAAACAGATAGCGGAAATAAGTGACTAAAGTTACAAGTGAGCTAAAGTGACTAAAGTTAAGGTATCCTGCCTATTTTAAAGTTTGAAGTGAGCTAAAGTGATCTGTATAGTAAAAATTAAAATTAGCTGCGCCGAAGGCGCATTCCTTAACTTTAGGCACTTTAGCTCACTTTAATATACAAGGCACTTTAACTTAACAAAAGGAGGGTAAAACATGGATGCTCTATACATGCACTTTTCAGTCTCGGGTGTAGACACATGGGTTTTCTTGCCGCCCCTGGTTGCCTTTGTTGTTTCTCTTTTCACAGCCATGGGAGGTGTTTCCGGCGCATTTCTTCTTCTGCCGTTTCAAGTCAGCTTTCTTCATTTCACCACTCCATCGGTGAGCGCCACCAATTTTGTCTATAATATCGTAGCAATACCAAGCGGTGTCTATCGCTATATCAGGGAAGGCCGCATGGCATGGCCGCTTACCTGGATTGTGATTGCCGGTACACTGCCAGGAGTGTTTATCGGCTACTTTTTAAGGGTCCGATACATGCCGGATCCGGCTACGTTCAAGCTCTTTGTCGGCTGCGTTCTGCTGTATATCGGAACGCGCCTTCTCTATGAGATGACTCCTCGCTCCCAAAGGGCAAAAAATCAGGCAAAGACTATCGATCAAAAATTTTCCGATGAGCTGAAAAAAATTAAGGGAGAACAGACAAAGCGTCTCTCTGCAGGGCTTTCCCCCGAAGCAACAGTAAAGACAATCCATTTTTCACTTTCAAGGGTGGAATATGAATTCTGGGGACACCGGTTCTCTTTCAGCACTCCAAAAATGCTCTTGCTTGCGTTTATCGTGGGAATCATTGGAGGCACCTACGGCATAGGGGGTGGATCCATTATTGCTCCTTTTTGCATAACTTTTTTTCGCCTGCCTGTTTATACAATCGCCGGAGCCGCTCTTATGGGAACCTTTCTGACTTCAATCGCAGGGGTGTTTTTTTACAGCGTAATTCCCGCTCAGAGCGGCCTGTCAACAGCGCCTGATTGGCCTTTGGGTTTCCTCTTCGGAGCAGGAGGTTTTTGCGGAATGTATTGTGGAGCTAGGCTGCAAAAATATGTCCCGCAAAAATTCATCAAGTTGATGCTTGGAATTATCGTAATAGTTGTGGCTGCTCGTTACATCATACAATTCTTCATAAAATAAAAAATCTATTTCATGGAAACGACAAATGTGCTTAAAAGAACCGGAGAAGATTTTTTATGCACTGGAAAAGTTGCAACCTGTGCAGTTAAGAAACTATTCAAAATTAATCACGAAATCACGAAAGTACGAAAATACGAAATAAGAAGTGACTAAAGTTTCCAGCGACAATTCCGACTCTGACCTGATCAAAGCCATAGGAGAAGGAAATCACCAGGCATTCGAATGCCTGGTAAAACGGTATAAAAATTCTCTCTTTAATTTCACTTATAGATACCTGGGAGATCGGCCTTCGGCGGAAGACCTGACACAGGAAGTATTCTTAAGAATATATTGCTCAGCGCCAAAATTCGAAGCCAGGACAGGAGCTACGGCATCATCATGGATATTTAAAATAGCCTATAACCTTTCAATGAACGAAATAAAGCGACGTAGACGATACGTGAAACTTTATGATGATATTTATAACAAAAATAAAGAATCTGCCGGACAGCCGGTTTTAGGACCATTAGAAAAACAGGAATTAAAAGAGAATATCATGTCGGAATTGAGGCGGTTGCCTGAGAATCAAAGAGCAGCCTTGTTGCTGCGTACAAGCGAAGGGTTTTCTTATCGTGAAATCAGCGAGATTTTGGGGGTCTCCATTTCAAGCGTGGAATCATTGATTTTCAGAGCCCGCAAACACCTGAAGCGATGGTTTAAGCAGAAAGGAAAGGAGTAAAACCATGAAATGCCGAAAGGCAAAAGAAATAATATCCGCCTACATGGATGATGAGTTGGATACTGATCTGTCGCGAAACATAACTCAGCATCTTGCTCAATGCTCCGGATGTCGAGAAGAGTTAGGAATTTTTCAAAATATAGATACATTGATTAAAAACTTGCCACAGCATGAAATGTCCCCCGGATTCGTTAAGAAGATGGTTTTAATAATACGCGAATCATCTACTCCGGCTAAAAAATCACCTATTGCGGGCTGGATGCTCTTAGCGCCGTTGTTGAAATTCTTTGAAAACTTTTTTGAGCTTCTCGAATCCGCAAAACGTCCCAGCACTCACACACTTGAAGAATTCAGCGATTTTCCACCATTTTCCATAGGTTGTATCTATTTTAAACTGCTGAACCAGAAAGGGTGATGTTTAAAAATGTCTGCCTTCTATATTTACGTTTTTGGATTTATTACCGCTTTGGCGTTTGTGGTTATCACCTTTGCTATCGTCTATTTCCGCCTGAAACAGACCCGAAAGAAGCAGACCGATATCAAGGGATATCTGGATTTGATTTCCGATCTGACGCAAAAGCAGCAAGATCAGGTCCAACAAATTCGCCTAGTGTTTTTGCCCAGGGTGGAAGAGATCAGGCAGAGCTTATATCTTAAACGGGTAAAGCTGGCGGAGCTATTGTTTGCCGAACCTGTCAACAGATCCATGATATATGTTGTAGCCGAGCAGATCATCCAGCATCAGTCAGAGCTGGAAAATGAAGTTATCGAGCACATCCTGGAGGAAAAAGAACTGCTCTCCCCATCTCAAAAAAGAAAATTCTACAAAATCATTCTTAACCAGTTTTCCTCCGGAGGACTTGGAATCCACGACGTAAAGGGAAGAAAGATGTAAGAACACAGAACGTAATAGTTCACCTATCAAAAAAGACCTTTGAACAGGATTACAGGATAAACAAGATTTATAGGCGTTCAGAGGTTCAGAGGTTCAGAGGTTTTCTCGTTCCCATGCTCCAGCGTGGGAATATGCATACCATATGGGTTCCCACGCTGGAGCATGGGAACCAGGCAACCCAGAACCTCTGAACCTCTGAACTCTTAGCACAGAACCTATTTTTCAGCCCTCTTTTTTAACTCCTGTACACGCTGATTGTAATATGAAATAACCTCTCTCCTGTTCAACATGCCGATAAGTATGCCATGATCATCATCTCTTACTACAGGAAGGCTGTCGATATTTCTTGTAGTAAACTTTTTAAGCACAGAGTTCAGATCATCTGATGGAGACGTTACAATTATATCAGAGGTGGCAATATCTTTCATGACTACAAGATATTCGATTTCCTGTGAAAAGAGTACCCCTCTGATATCATTGCTGGAGAATATTCCGACCAGTCTTTCATATTTATCAATAACAGGAAAATAACACTGTTTTGTCTCAGAAAAAAATTTCTTAAACTCCACAAAAGTCATATCCTGCGGAATAAGAGTTACCTTTTTCACAATGTGCGATAGGTCTTTAACCCTTATGGCCTGCAATATGTCAATCATGAATTCTCCTGCATGTGCAAGAGAGTTGACCCTGCCTTTGACCTGCTTTTCATAAATCGTCCATTTCCGTGCTGCAAGGTAAGATACCGAACATACCAGGAGGCTGGGCAGAAGAAGATGATATGAATTGGTCATTTCGCTTACAAATATAATTGTTGAAACCGGAGTATTTGATACAGCGGTAAAAAAGCCCGCCATGCCGACTATAACAAAAGCGCCGGGCTCAGTTACAATACCCGGCATGATCTGGTGAAATATTTTTCCAACCACACCACCTGTTGCTCCTCCTATTACAACTGACGGGCCAAAGACACCTCCACTTCCCCCTGACCCTATGGAAAATGATGTGGTGATTATTTTGCCAACGGCAAGAAAGAACAAAAACGGGATCGTCAGTTCATTGTGAATCGCTTTCTGGGCAAATCCATACCCAAAAGCCAGTGTCTGTGGCAAAAAGTAACCTATTATTCCTGTACAAAGTCCTCCGATAGCAGGCTTTATATGATTCGGAATATTTATTGATTTAAAAAGTCTGGTTATCCCATAAAACGATTTGATGTAAAAAACACCTGTAATCACAAGAACAAGGGCGAGAAGAATATAAGGTCCTAACTCTAACGGGTTGCGGAATATAAAATCAGGAGATTCAAACAGAGATCCCCATCCGAACACCAGACAGAACAGGCAGTAGGCAACCACTGAGGAGATCCCTGCAGGTATTATTACCTCGGATTCAAACTCAGGATCCCTGTAGAGTACTTCAGCGGCAAAAAGAGCGCCGGCCAGAGGCGCTCTGAAGATACTACCTACCCCGGCCCCTATTCCCGCAGCCATCATTATCCTGCGTTCCCGATCCGACAGCTTTAATTTTGTTGCCAGAAATGAACCAAACCCCGCTCCAATCTGTGCTATTGGACCTTCCCTTCCCCCTGAACCGCCGGTTGTAAGAGTAAGAGCAGAGGCTATGGTTTTGATAATCGGAACCCTGCTCCGGACAAAACCACCTTTTCTGTGGTATGCGTCAATAGCAGCATCAGTACCGTGCCCTTCAGCTTCCGGAGCAAAGGTATATACAAGCCATCCGCTCAGGATACCGCCAAGAGCGGGAAGAAATAAAAGAATTAAGCGATTAAACTGGGTGTCTGTGGGTGGGAGAAGATGATATTCGCCGGCAGGGGAAGGAGGCCTGTAGCCTGCTGCAAGATCCATAAAATAATGAAGACCGAGCTGGCAGAGATAATGAAAAACAATAGAGCCAAGACCGGCTATAATACCTATTAATACAAAGCAAAAGGTCCATTTGCCGGCAAGGGCAATACTGACATATCTCTCTTTGCCGGCAATAGCTTCAAAGCTTTTTTTTAATCCCACTCAACCAATCCCTTATTCAGCGCTTTTCAGATCTTCCACTCCTTGCAGAATAATATCGAACAGTTCTTGAATATCTGTCTCCTCCAGGCATGAAAAGGCTATTCTCAAATTCTTCTTTCCTATTGAAATAAGCCCCACACCGTATCTTTCCAGAAGATGGAGTCTTAGAGTTTCAGCATCAACGGACTTTAGTCTGATACACATAAAATAGCCTGAATTAAAGGGATAAACGTCCCAGGCATCTTTATATTTAGGAGAAAGCAGGACTTCTTTTACACGCTTTGCTCTGTTTTTGAGTATCTCAAATTTCTCGTTTTTTTCTGCGGGATAATTTTCGTGCCGCATGGACCTCAATACAATAGATTGGCCCAGATGGGAAGCATTGGATATAGAACCCCTTATGCATCCTGCGGTCTTTTTTTCAAGCGCATCATATAAAGGCCTGTAATCAAGATCGCCCTCGATTTTACACCCGTATGTAATAGAACCCACTCTCAAACCCCAGACATAGTTCTCCTTGGTAGCGCCATCCAGCTTAACGGCAAGCAGCCTTGGATGCTGATCACAAAGACGTGCGAAAAGGGATTCTTTCAAGATTCCGTCTTCATAAAAAAGCCCGAAATAGGCATCATCTAAAACAACAATTATGTTTGTGCCATTTTCGGCCACATCCGTCAGGATCTTAACAATGCAATTCCCTTCTTCTTCGGTCGCAGTATAGCCTGTGGGGTTATGCGGAAAATTAAGCAGAACGATGATCTTATCATGTTTTTCAGCCTCCTCCTTGACCCTTTTTTCAAAGGCGGAAAGATTAAATCCGCCGCTTTCTGAAAAGAACGGATACTGGCTTATTTTTGCCCCTTTTCTTATATTCAGGATCATGTTGTAGTTTCCCCACATCATATCAGGCAGAATAACCACATCGCCGGGGTCTACCCAGATATCTGCAAATATACTGGCAGCGTGAGTGATGCCGCATGTAATCACAGGAAGACTAATATCTTTACCTGCAAGCGAAGGATTCTTTTCGTAGAGGGAATCCTTCCAGATATTTCTTAGAGCCGGAATTCCAAAGGACGGAGCATAGGTTAATGATTCTCTGGCCCGGATATCCTTGATCGCAGCCATAACCGAATCAAAGCGCATAGTTCTCCCCCGCTCCTTAGCGATCCCGATAGTTGCGTTTAACTTATAGGCTTTTTCCTTTGCCTCCGCACTCTGGCTCAAGATCCCTTTGGGGAAAAAAAGGTTCTCGCCCATGCGGGACAACATCTCCATAAGATGAGGATTGATCTTTTCAATTGTATTGTTGAGCTGTTTTGCAATAGGATTCATAAGTAAAGAACCTCATATCATATATAAAGAAGAAAAGGGTAATTTCTCAATAATGCCGGGTAATAGCTACTGGGTTCCCGCCTTCGCGGGAATGACGATTGGGTGTAAGCGCCTGTCATTCCCGCAGAGGCGGGAATCCAGGGAATAGTCGCACGCGCAGCGCAGGCGCTTGCGCCGCGTGAAATATGATTTACCCCAACTTATTGAGAACTTACGGAAAAGGTCTGTAAAAACAGTAATTCTTACAACTTGGAAGGGAAAAATGTCAAGGGAAAAGAGATCGGAAATAAAAACCCCGCCCTGAAATTGAGCGGGGTTTACCAGTAAATCGAAAGCATCATTACCTGTTTCCTCTCTTGGATGCTTTGAGCGGATTGAGCTTCGCTCTTGCTGCAGAAGAAGACGAGACAACATGAGATGCGAGGTTACAACTCCCGCTTTTCCATTTTAACGAAGGATCAGGACATGCAGTGCAGTACCAGCCGGACGAGAACTCAGCGCTACGATTGCAGCCGCTACACTGCTCTACGATCTCATGGCAAATCCCGCCATTGTAAGAACACCCATTCGTTGTCATAAAAGGGCAATCCATACCCTTTCTAATAGTTGTACAGTCCATTGGAATCACCTCCTTTTGGTCTATTAAAACATCAAAAAAGGCCTGAGGACATCTGTCCACGGCCTTTAGAAAGCTTGCAGTGTATAATCGAGCAAATATCAATTGTCAACCAAAAAATTGGAGTATGGGATTCATCCGAACCAGATAGGCCAATGGAAGAAAAAAGCAGATCGGCAAGCTTCAGGTGGAAGTGGGGTGATTAAAAAAACGGTGGGCTACACGGCATGGTAGAGTACACCTGAAATGATCGTATAACCTGTC
>DAOVDN010000179.1 GCA_030669465.1 Desulfobacterales bacterium
TCACGTGCAGCGCAGGCGCTTGCGCCGCGTGAACGCAAAGCAAAGGATTTAACTGCGGATTAACAGGATAAGTTTAGATGATTTTAATCCTGAATATCCTGTCAATCCTGTCAAAAATTTCAAACAACTAAATTGTTACAAAGTGTTGGCTACTTATATTTTGACTGAATCATCCTGGCAATAGCCTCCACCGCCATTGTATAACCTTGTATACCAAAACCTGAAATCTGAGCGGTCGCTATACCGGCTATCATGGACTTGTGGCGAAAAGGCTCTCTTTTATAAATATTGGAAAGGTGTATCTCGATTACAGGAATATCGAGCAGAAGAAGTGCGTCGCGGATAGCAATGCTCGTATGGGTATAAGCAGCAGGATTGATAATAAGCCCATGCTTTATTCCGGCGGCCTCCTGGATCTTTTCAACAATAGCTCCTTCATGATTGGACTGAAATGTTTCTACATCAATACCCAGTCTTTCTCCAAGCTCTCCCAGTTCTCTATTAATCTCATCAAGCGTAGCCTTCCCGTATATATCGGGCTCTCTTTTTCCCAGCATATTAAGATTAGGACCGTGAATTATCAGCACCTTCCGGAGGTCTTTGCGTTTTTCCATAATTATTTCCTCATCATCTTTGTAACCGTTCATCTAAAACACCTTACTCCAACCGGCACAGGCAAAGGCAAACCGGTCCTTAAATCTGTTGTAGCACACAGCCGCGGCTTCTTGTCCGGTACAGTGGGAGACGGCAATAACGTCCACTGCATAGTTGTCAAATGCATCCATGGACTTTTCCAGTTGCCGGCCAGGCCCCATCATAAAGCCTAAATGCGTGCCTCCGATCACGGCATAAAACTTCTTGTGTCCCGTTCTGGCGCAAAAATGGTTCATGACGTTGACCACCCCGGAATGAGCACATCCAAGCAGGATAACGGGTCCCTGATCCGTTTCGATCAAGAGACTGATATCGTCCAATAGGGGGTCGTCGCTGATCTTCCCCTTATACTTTACCTTGAGCCTTTTGTCCGGGTGTTCAAAGTCCGTCTCTCTGGATACTTCCCCCGAAAAGAAGATTCCCGGCGCGATTTCGGAAAACCCGCGTATCAAGTTGAATCGGGCCTGCAGAGCCCCTTCCAGATAGTCTTGAGAGTATTTGATGCCGATGAAGATTCTCTGTTTGCCGGCAGGTGTTTCTATCTCAGCGTATTTTTTTGCAAAAATATCCGGATGGGCAATGACCTCGACCCCCCGAGGCGGATACAGCACAGCCGGGAGCCCCCCGGTATGATCATAATGACCGTGACTGAGAATAACCCTTTTGACTTGCGTCAGATTAATTCCTAGTACCTGTGCGTTATTGGCGAGAGACATGCCCTGGCCTGTATCAAAAAGGATTTTTTGTCCATTTTTTTCGATCAGGGCGGAAAAGCCGTGTTCTCCGGTTAACCCCATCGGTCCTCCAGCGGTGTTCTCACACAATACGGTGATCTTCGTCTTTTTCATATACCTGTCCTTTCGTGAACGTTTGGTATGACCTTAGCTGCTCCTACTTGTTCAAGGGAAGCTCCCTTTTTAGAAGCGGAGCTCGATACTTTTTGCCTTATCCAAAAGCTTTTGAGGTATTTCCGGGTTTTTCTTGGTTCCAGGTTTAACTACCTTGCCTATAAATTATATTGAAATTTCAATAAGTTGCTAATTTCAGCCCTAAGGATCTCGCCTTTTGTATATTCTTGTCAGATAGTTGCATGTCTTTTCTGTTAACCAAGCCAACCCACAAAACTCCGACAGGCTTTGCTCCCAAAATTTGAGCTAATTTCTTAAGGGCACCCATAGCACCCGAAAAAGTTTTGCCCATCCATGCAGGTGCACCGCTTGCCGATATAAGAATAGCTTTCTTTGTGGTTGTTTTGTTTCTGATTGTCGGCTTGCCTTCTCCCCACGGCCAGTATGCGTAACCAATACACCTTTCTAGAAACTTTCGAGTAAGGGCATTAACATTTCCGAAATTCACTGGCGCACCAATTACAAGGCAAGAGGCGCTTTCTATGTTCTGAAGAATTTCTTCCATATCATCTTCCAGAACACATTTTCCTCGTTTTGGCCCTGGCACTTGCAAGCAGGTGCGACAATTAGTGCAGAATTCGATCTTCTTATCCAGCAAGTAAATTTTTTGAGTTTCGCACCCCTGACTGGCCGCTGCCGATAAAATCTCGGAGACAACCGAATCGATGATGCCGTTTTTCCGGTAACTTCCGACGATACCAATAACCTTCCTCGTGCTATCCATGACATTTAGTTGTACTTTTCAAGGGTTGCCCTAAATTCTCAGACCGCACGACCCCGCCCATCTGAGTGTATGGCGTTGTTCGTTGTTTTATCCTTGATGGTGGAGCAATTGTGGTGAAATGGGCTTGACAGTTTGCCATGCCTTTGAGACATGCTCTGCCTGCCATAAATCATAGTTTTTTTGCAAGCTTAACCAAAGATCAGGCGTAGTATCAAAGGCACGAGATAAGCGTAATGCCATATCCGGTGTAATAGAGCCCTTCTCATTTATGATTTTCGACAGCGTTTTTCTGGACACACCAAGGGCGGACGCCATATCTTTTATTGTGATGGATAATGGCATTAAATAATCTTCTCTAATTATCTTTCCAGGGTGTGTTGGTTGTCTTTTCATCTTTTTCACGGCTTCACCTCTTAATGATAATCGTCGTAGTCAACGACGTAGGCTTCCCCCTCAATAAGTTCAAAAAATAGTCTCCAATTACCTGAGACTTTTACAGTATATTGGCCTTTTTTATCTCCACTCAATTGGTGCAAGTATGAACCTGGATAATTCATATCTTTGACGTCGCTGGCAGCATTAAGTCGGTCCAGAATTCTTTCCAACCTGTTAGCATGTTCAGGCCGTATTCCCTTTTTGCTGCCAGTATAGAAAAAGGTTTCAAGTC
>DAOVDN010000010.1 GCA_030669465.1 Desulfobacterales bacterium
AACTCCGCCCACTCGACTACTCAACCACTCGACTACTCGACTATAAATGTTTTACAACCTCAACTATCTTTTCTATCCGCTGCGATAGCTCTTCCTCTGTCCAGGAAAGCTTGATCAGCATTGAGATTGTCCTGCTCATTATTTGATCAGAGCGGGGAAGATCTATTTTTTCATAGTCAGGAGTCTGTTCAAATAGTTTTATCGGAAGTTTTGCGGCAAACTTTAGCTTTTTCAGGTGATCCCACTGGCGGATATAGTGCCAGTTATTGTCATACCAGTAAAAACAGGAATCAACACCTGCCTGGCTAAGATCTTTTACTATCTTCCGGGCCACTGATTTATCGGGCAGGAAAAAAGAGAGAAACGTTGCCGAGTCTCCCTTTTCGTCGAGAATCTTTCGGAAAGTGATTTTTGCCGATCTTAGCTTCGGCTCTGCCATAGCTTCCTTGATTGCTTTTTTGTGCGAGCGCTGTTTTTCGAGAATACTGTCGAGTTTTCTCAACTGGGCAAGACCTACCGCCGCATTCAGTTCGCTAATGCGAAAGTTGGCACCGAGAATAGGATGACCTTCAAGACCCCTGTCATTGCCTATATGGTCATGCCCATGGTCGGCATAGGTATATGCTGTGGTATAAAGGTCTTTATTGCTGGTTACAACAGCGCCTCCTTCACCGCACGTAATTGTTTTGACAGGGTCAAATGAAAAACAACCCATCTGTCCGAATGCACCCAAATACTTTCCGTCAAGACTGGCCCCTATTGCCTGGCAGGCATCCTCTATCAGAACGAGACCCTTCTTATCGCAAAGATCTTTGATTTCATCGATACGCGCCATGGCCCCGCACATATGAACAGGCAACACAGCTTTTGTGCGCGGGGTAATAACCGCCTCAACGGCTTCAGGATCAAGGCACAAAGTCTCATCTATTTCAGCAAAGACAGGCACACTGCCGGCATTCAACACAGCCTCTATGGTTGCTACAAAGGTAAATGGGGGAACAATGACCTCATCTCCTGCGCCAACTCCGCAAGAGGCTAAAGCTATACTAAGGGCTGAAGTGCCGCTGGAACAGAGATGGCAATAACCAGCTCCAATACGTTTTGCCAGTTCAATCTCAAATGTTTTTGCTTTCCAGTGACCTTTTCGCGCCTGATCAAAACCATACCGGAACAGCACCCCTGTATCGAGAACATCCTGAACTTCTCTCCGTTCTTCGTCATCAAATATTTCAAAGCCCGGCATAACATATCTCCTTTGTTACTCGTTACTCGTTACTCGTTACTCGTTGCTGGTTACTCGTTGCTTGTTATCCCATCCATCCAATCCTCCAATCAACAAATTACCCAATCAACCAATCAATCCTCCAATCAACCAATCCTCCAATCAACCAATCATCATTTCAAAGGGGTTCCAGGTTTTGCCTTTTTGTCCAAAGTTGCAACACTACATGCGTTATCATCAACTGCAGCGATCAGCATCCCTTTTGATTGTATTCCCATTAAGTTAATTGGCTTTAGATTTGCAACGATAACTACCTGTTTGCCTATCAGATCTTCGGGACTATAACTTGCAGAAATGCCGGCCACAATCGTTCTCTTTTCTCCCAGATCGACTTCCAATTTGAGGACTTTTTTTGCCCTTGGAATCGCTTCTGCATGAACTACAGTAGCTACTCTGAGATCAATCTTGCTAAATTCTTCAAAGGTTATCTCAGGTTTAATTTCATGGAGTTTGGCTTCAAAACCAGTATCTTCCGGCGAATAGGGTTTCTCCTTTTTCAGATCGACCCTCGGAAAGAGCGTGATCAATTTAGGAAATTTTGTGCCAGGTTCCATCCCTTTCCAAGTCTTGAGCAAATCAAGATCATAAAACGGCTTTTCCGGATCCATTCCAAGATGTTTTTGCATTTTTGCGGCTGTATCCGGCATTATGGGATAGATCAGACCTGATATGATTCTTAAGCCTTCAAGGAGATTATAGATCACAACCTCGAGCTGCTTTCTGCTCGATTTTTTCTTTGCAAGTACCCATGGCGCTGTAATATCAACATATTTATTCATCTTGCTGATAAATTCCCAGATGGCTTCAAGAGCCTTGTGGAAAGCAAACGTTTCCATGGCCTTTTCAAATTCGGCAATAGTGCTTAATGCATCTGATTTCAAGCCAGGCTGTAACTCTTCTTCAACCCTGGAATCAACTTCCGGGACTATGCCGGAAAAATATTTGTGAGCCATGGCAAGAACCCTGGAAAAGAGGTTTCCAAGATCATTTGCCAGATCTGTATTAATGCGCTGTACCAGCGCCTCTTCGCTGAAGCTGGAATCGAGCCCGAAGACTATGTCCCGCATCAGAAAATATCTAAAAGCATCAAGTCCGTAACTATTCTTAAGCTGAAGAGGCTGCACCACATTTCCGAGACTTTTGGACATCTTGCTCTGATTGACGTTCCAGTATCCGTGAACATTCAGATGCTTATATAGCGGAATACCCGCAGCTTTGAGAATAATCGGCCAGTAAATTCCATGTGGTTTGAGGATATCCTTGGCTACAATGTGCTGGGCAACCGGCCAGAACTTTTTAAACAGATCTCCGTCAGGGAATCCCAGTGCGGAAATGTAGTTTAAGAGGGCATCGAACCATACGTATGTAACGTAGTTTTTATCAAAAGGTAGAGTAATTCCCCATTTAATGCGTTTTTTTGGGCGAGATATGCAGAGATCCTCGAGCGGGTCCCTTAGAAAGGCCAGGACTTCGTTTCTGTAACGTTCAGGTCGTATAAAATCAGGATTAGTCTTAATATGATCTATAAGCCAGTTCTGATAGCGGCTCATCTTGAAAAAGTAGTTGGATTCCTTGATAATTTCAGGAGCTGTGCCATGATCGGGGCATTTGCCGTCAACTAGCTCACGCTCAGCAAAGAAACGTTCACACCCAAAACAGTAAAGTCCTTCATATTCGCTGAAATAGATATCTCCCGAATCATAGATCTTTTGCAGTATCTGCTTCACAACAGCAATATGTGCCGGATCTGTGGTGCGTATAAAACAATCATACTTGATGTTAAGCTCAGGCCAGAGATTCCTGAAAAGCTCGCTTATCCTGTCTACATAAGCTCTGGGGCTTAGATTCTCCTTTTTGGCAGCACGCACTATCTTGTCTCCATGTTCGTCCGTGCCGGTGAGAAAGAAAGTCTCTTTCTTTTGCATAGCATTAAACCGGCATGCTACATCTGCTGCAATAGTAGTGTACGCGTGTCCCAGGTGGGGCATTGCATTAACATAATAGATCGGTGTTGTTACATAAAATGGTCTGGACATTTTTTTCTATTTCTATTCCTTTATGATTTCATCTAATTTTGTTTCTACGTCTGTACCGCTATCTAACCGGATTGTTAAACGGTTTCGTATTACATTGTGGCGGATCACTCTGCCTTTTCCGTTTTTAGTCTTCACTGTTTTGCCAATTTTTGGAAATTTTTGCTTTAAAATCCGGTATGTTTTATTTTCAAATGTAAGGCAGCACATCAGCCGGCCACACAGACCGGATATCTTAGTAGGATTTAAGGAAAGGCTCTGCTCCTTTGCCATGCGTATGGAAACAGGCTCGAATTTTTCCATGAATGCACTGCAGCAAATTTCGCGTCCACATCTTCCTATACCGCCGCACATCTTGGCCTGGTTGCGTATTCCCACCTGCCGCATCTCTATCCTGACACATAGTTGTTTGACCAGCATCTTTACAAGTTGCCGGAAGTCGACACGGCCCTCGGATGTGAAAAAAAATGTCAACTTGCTTGCATCAAAAGTGCTTTCAACGAAAAAAAGATTCATCTTAAGTCCGAGCTCCTTGATGCACTTAAGGCAGAAGGCATAGGCATCTTTCTCAGCTTCAAGATTTTTTTTTCTTTGATGAAAATCCTTTTCGTTTGCCAGGCGAAATACCTTTTTCAGCGCCCTGTCTGATCTGCCGGCAAAGGATTTATCGTATGGTAGAGGCGGGACCGCTACTATTCCGTAGGCTAATCCGTGCTCGGTTTCCACAATCACACGGTCTTCCCGATTAAGCACAAATGCACCGCAGTCAAAGTCGTAAACCTTGCCTGCAGGCTTGAATCTTATTCCGACTACCTTTTTCATATATCAAATTACAAGTGAGCTAAAGTGCCTAAAGTGAGCTAAAGTGCCTAAAGTTAAGGTATTCTGCCTATTTTAAAGCCAATAGACCAAGTCTGGGCCAGGGTTGCAAAGAAAATTTGTAAGCGTTCACGGAACGTTGAAATTAGAAAATAGAAATTGGAAATTTGGCCTTCATGCTTTTGTACTGTTCTTCCCAATTTCTAATTTCCAATTTCTAATTTAATCTCTCCCAAATTTCTACTTTCCAATTTCAAGTTTCAAGCCGTGAACGGCTACTTATTTAGCAACCTCTTGATAAAATTGACCAAAAAATGGGTAATTATCTGTTTTCGAGTCCCTATGGCGCTTAAGATTGATACTCTCGCAGATGACTTTTTTAAAAGAGCATCATAATTGCATTATCATACATGTCAACATAAAATTTCAAGCGCCGATTTCTTGCAGAGGGGCAAATTTTGAGAAAAAACATCTATTGACAATAGGCCGGCCTTGTGAAAATAATTTTGCCTGAATAATCCCATAGGCACATATTGATTTGAGAATAAAATATTGAACTAAAAAATAATGTCCACAGAATATTACGTCCTGATTGCCGGTTATATTTTGGGCTTTTATATGTCCTGGAACATAGGCGCCAATGATGTTGCCAACTCAATGGCTTCTGCTGTCGGCGCCAAGGCAATTACAATTCGCCAGGCAATATTTATTGCGGGAATTCTGAATATAACCGGCGCTGTATTTATCGGCTCTCATGTTACAAACACGATCCGCAAGGGTATTGTCTCTACTGATATCCTTACTGATCCGCATATAGCCCTTATCGGCGCGCTTTCAGCTCTTCTGGCCGCTTCACTGTGGATCAGCTTTGCTACCTGGAAGTCCCTCCCTGTTTCTACAACCCATTCGATTGTAGGCGCTATGATCGGTTTTGGGATCATGGCAGGCGGATTTTCAGTAATCAATTTTGGCAAGCTTGGCGCTGTTGTAATGAGCTGGGTCATCTCCCCTGTCTTCAGTCTTATAATCGCCTATTTAATGTTTAGACTTATTATAAAAATAATACTCTCTAAAATGGATCCATTTGCATTGGCGCTGAAGTTATCGCCATTTTTTATAGGTATAACTTTTTTTATTGTTGTTTTGTCCTTTCTCTTTAAAACACCTTTAGGTAAGAACCTGTCAATCGAGACTCCGGCTGCCCTGGTCATTGCATTCATCCTGGCCTTCTTTTCCGGGATCGGGGGAAGAAAGCTTTTAAGCCGTTTCATTAAAAAGAGCGAAAGTGGAGCCGAAGAGATATTCAGGCGTATTCAGATCGGAACGTCCTGCTATGTTGCATTAGCGCAGGGCGCAAATGATGTAGCTAATGCAATAGGCCCTCTTGCTTTAATTTATTTTCTGGTCAAAACAGGCAGTGTGGGCGCCAGAGTGCCTGTACCTGTCTTTCTGCTTCTTTTTGGAGGCATAGGCATTGCCTGCGGGATTGGCATGGCGGGCCACCGTGTCATGGATACTGTCGGCAAAAAAATTACCAGGCTCAACAATACACGCGGTTTTTCCGTTGATTTTGCCGCTGCAACAACAGTACTCATTGCTTCAAAAATGGGCCTTCCTGTTTCTACAACCCATGCTGCTGTAGGTGGCGTTCTGGGAGTCGGCCTTGCACGCGGATTAGAAGCAGTCAATTTCGGAATAGTAATCAAAATTATGATATACTGGATTTTGACCGTGCCCGCTGCTGCAATTACCAGTATAATCATTTTTAAAATACTTCAGCTCATTTTATAAAGGAGTCGATTATGCGTATACCACTTTTGTCACTGTTTATAACATCACCTTTTGAAGGCCTCCAGGAACATGCGGAAAAAGTCAAAGAATGTGCATGGGTTTTTCAGCAAGCCATAGAGTGTCATATTGCAAAGGAATGCAAAACATTTGAAGAATTCAGGCAGCAAGTTACTAAAATGGAAAGTGAGGCGGATGCCATCAAGCGGAATATACGCGGCCACCTTCCGAAAGGAACCCTGCTGCCTGTAGATAAATTCCAGTTATTCAGATACTTGCGAGAACAAGATAGTGTTCTTGATGTTGTGGAAGATGTTCTCGACTGGATATCCTATAAAATTGAACCAGGGATTCCGGAAGAACTTGAAAAAGACTTTCGCCTCCTGGTCGATGCAAATATGGATCCTATCGAAGAGTTGAGCACGATGGTGTTCGAAGCAAGAAAATACTTTGAAACTTTCTCTTCCAAACAACGACACGTGGTCAAGGAGATTATCCGTGCTATCCGCCAGCAGGAACATGACGCAGATAAAGCTGAAGATATAATAAAGCGGAAGGCCTTTCACATGAAGTTAGATCCTGTTACAGTATTTCATACTATCAGGTTGGCTGAAATAATAGGCTCAATAGCAGATCATGCTGAAAATGCCGGTGAAATGATGAGAGCAATGATTTCAAGATAAGGGATTGAGGGTTCTCAATTCCTCAATTTATCATTTTATCATTTACGAAAAGTATTCCGCCTCGTATACCTTTACAATAGTCTCCTTGTCCTGCCAGCACGCTCTTTCCATACCAGCCTTTTGGCAAAGATGCTCCAGAAAAGCTTTCTTGTCCGGAAGCTGCTTCCAGACCTGAGGGAGAAAAGTAGCATTCTGCCATCCTCGTGACAGTATAACTCCATGGATACCTGGTTTGAGTTTTCTCTTTAAGTCTTCACCATCTTTAAAATCGAGAATTTCCGGTATGGTGAGTACGCTTATTTCAATATCAATGAAAGAGAGTTCATCCTTGTTCAAGGGAGGGAAACGTGGATCTCTGAAAGCTGCATTTAATGCGTTTTCTTCTACAGCGGAAACCAATGATTTTGCTGGTTCTATGGTACCGATACAGCCTCTTAACATCCCGTTTTTGTGCAGGGTAACAAAACAGCCCCGTTTTTCTTTCAGTGCAGGAGAAATATCTCCGGGTCTTTCTACCTTTTTATTATTGATAAGCTCTGCATCTATTGCAGAGCGGGCCAGTTTGAGCAGAATATCTTTATCCTCACCTGCTAATGTTGACATGTTTTTCAGCCTCAACTACTCCAAAAAACCTTTTTTAATGGAAATATCGCTCTTGTCTCTTATCTGTGACAGCCATGCATCAAAAGTTTTTAGCTTCTTTTGTTGCAGCAATCTTTTCTTTATATCTGCTTTTTCTTTATCAAATCCTTCTGGATCAGGCTCTTTTCTCTCTCTGAATCTGATAATATAATACCCTTTTTTACCTTTTATAACACTTTCCGGCAGTCTTTTTTCATTTGAAAGCTTGAAAGCGGCTTTGGCGATCTCTTGCTCAAACCCAATATCAGGAATCGAATTATTCCGTTTAAACAAACCTGTGGCAGCTAAAGTCAAATCAAATTTCTTGCTTTCCTTGCTCATGGATTTTCCATTTTTTAAAGCGGAGAGAAACTCATCTGCCTCCTTGCTTGCCTTTTCATCCTGCTTTTCCCTTACCAGGTCAGCCACGACCTTTTCTTTCACATCTTTTAGATCCGGTATTCTTTCCGGTATTTTCTCGATTACCTGGAGAATATAATACCCGTCCTCAAGCTCCTGGATATCACTAATCTCCATAAGAGAAAGATTAAAGGCGGTTGATGCAAATTTTGCCCGGTTTTTTATACCTTTGTCCGGACCTTTTCTTGTAAAAAAATCTGTTGTCAGTATATTGAGGTTTCGTGCCTGAGCAGCTTTTACCAGATCATCTCCCTCAAAAGAAGCATCATAAACTGCTTCTGATTCATCATATGCATGATTTTTTGCTCTTTCATCAATCAGTTTCTTGCGTATTTCAGATACAGCTTCATTAAGAGAAGTAGTGGATTCCTCGTTTACTTTTTCAACCTTGATAATATGCCATCCGAACCGGGTGCGTACCGGCTCGCTAATCTCTCCGGCTTTCATGGAAAAAGCCTTGTCGGCAAAGGGCCTTACCATGGTCTCCTTTCTGAATGCTCCAAGGTAACCACCTTTGTCTTTACTCGGACATTCGGAATACTCTTTTGCAAGTTCGGCAAAATTTTTACCTTCCCTGGCCATCTTCATGATATCAAGAGCTTTTATCCTTCCCTTTTCAACAACTTCAGGGCCGGCATCCTGATCGATCTTTATCAGTATATGCCGCGCTTCAACAGTTTTTGGTCTTTTAAATTTCTCTTGGTTTGCTTCATAATATTCTTCTATTTCTTCATCAGTAATTTTTACCCTCGACCTGTATGTATCAGGATCAAAATGTAAGAAGCGTGCCTTTATCATTGAATCTGTTTTATACGAGTCTTTCTGGTTGTCAAAAAAGGCGTTTATTTCTTCATCAGAAGGTTTGATGTCTTTATATCTTCCTGGCTCAAACAGAACAAAATCGATATCTACCAATGCATTGTTCCATTTAAACCACTCCATAGCCTCCTGATCTGAAACCTTAATGCTGCCTGATATGAAGGATTTTAACTTTTCTATCAGCATCGATTCTCTCTGAACAGCTTCGAACTCTTCAGGTGTCAACCTGTAACGACTTAAAACGTTCCTATAAAGGCGATCATCAAATACTCCCGCTGTCTGAAATGCTTCTATCTTTCTGATCGCATCAGCAAGCTCATTGTCGGAAACTCTAAAATTGAGTTTTGCCGTCTCCTGAAGCAAAAGCTTTTGATTTATAAGCTGGTCTAAAGCCTGGTTTTTTACCTGAAGCATCTTTATCATATCATCATTCAAGCTGTTGCCAAATCTCTTTCTTAATTGGTCTATAAGATTGTTGTATGCCTCTTTATATTCATCCATGGCAATTGACTCTCCGTTGACAAGCGCAACTCTGCCCCCTCTTTGCGCACGGAAACTTCCAACGCCCCAGAATACAAACACAATAACAATCGCACCTAAAATAATCTTGATCATCCAACCAGTAGCATATCTCCGCATTGATCTAAGCATTATAATTCACCTTATATTTTACACAATTAACTTCAACTCTTTTTCATATCGATCAATTTTTGTCCCAACCGACTCCGAACAAAATGCACACAAATATTCATACTTGTCGCCTTCAGGGAGAACAAGAAGAAGGCGCTTCCGAACAGGGACCGCCTGTTTACACCGAGGACAATAAAGCTCTGTTGCATCAAAGTCTTTGAACATTTTTACCCCTGCCATTTGTTGAGTAAGTGTTTCATGCGATTTCGCAAGTTTTTTTAAATCCATTCCAGCACCTGTTTAAAAATCTATATTTTGGTAATAGTTCAGCCACAAAGACACCCAATTCCTAAATTCCTAAATTCCTAATTAAGCGAAGCGAATTCCTAAATTCCCAAATTATGAATTTTAAGAGAATTATATTATAATCTTTGTGTCTTTGTGCCTTAGTGGCTGAACTATTACAGAAAATGTCATATATTCAATAGATTGTAAATTCAGAAATGTTAATATTATTTTCTATCTTCAATTTTGTCAACAAATTCTCGCTTCTTAAAAAAGCATGCCCACAAAAAACCATAATCCAAAATAAATATTGACAGATTTAAGAGTTTTTGTTAGATATTCCTAGATATATTGGGGCTGTAGCTCAGTTGGGAGAGCGCATGACTGGCAGTCATGAGGTCAGGGGTTCGACCCCCCTCAGCTCCACCATTGATTTTAAATGAGGTTAAGATTTTTTTACTTGATGCTTGACAATCAAGTCTTATTGGTAGATAAAAATATTGATTGTATTTTAGCGAATCGGGTTTTGCTCTGAAGAAACGTTTTTTTTATTGGAGTGCCGATTTGATGTTTGTATCATATTTTTAAAAAAGGAGATGGGTATTTTGGCAAATGGAATTATAAAATGGTTTAGTGATCGAAAAGGATATGGCTTCATTGAACAGGAAGACGGTCCTGATGTATTTGTTCATTTTTCCGCCATCAGCGGATCTGGATTCAAGACTCTTGCCGAAGGTGACCGCGTGACATTTGATGTGGAACAGGGCGCTAAAGGACCTGCGGCAATAAACGTCCAAAAGTTGTAGTCTGTTACAATTTTGTTACAACACGATTATTAAAGGCATCTCATCGAGCTAAGATGAGATGCCTTTTTTTTTGTTAAAATTAGCTGTTTAGAAATGCTTCCATCGATGTCTTAGAAGACATGATTCACATCACCCACGCCATAGCAATTGACGAGAATGAAATCCAGGAGAAATTCATTCTCGCTTCGGGACCTGGCGGGCAGAGGGTCAACAAAGTAGCCACAGCCGTGCAGCTTCGCTTCGATGCAAAAAACTCCCCTTCCCTGCCCGACGACGTTCGCAAACGTCTTATTCATCTGGCCGGAAAGCGTATTACCGGAGACGGTATACTGATTATCAATGCCCGGCGATTCCGCGAACAGGAACAGAACCGTCAAGACGCTATCGACCGGCTAATCAAGTTGATCCGTAAGGCAGCCGAAAAACCCAAACCCCGTCGCAAGACAAGACCTACGCTTGCATCGAAAAAGCGCCGGCTGGATGCCAAGCATCGCCGGAGCGAGATCAAACATATGCGACGATCAGTCCCATGTTCCGAAAATTAGGGAAGGCAGCAATTATTCGCCTAACCTCTTGCCGTCAAGAAGGTATTTGGTAACATAGTCATCAACGGACTTCTCAATAGGGGTGATCTCTTTTTCATACCCATTTTTTCTTATCTTCGAAATATCAGCGCAAGTATAGTACTGATATTTTTCACGGATTGCTTCTGGCATATCGATATAATCAATCTGTATCGGCTTTCCGAGGGCATTAAAAATCGCTGAGGCAAGTTTATTCCAGGTATTTGCCACGCCACTGCCGATGTTGAAAATACCGGCACTGTTTTTGTTTCTTAGAAAATGGAGCGTCATATCAACAGCATCTTTAACATAAATAAAATCGCGCATCTGTTCGCCATCGGCATAATCGTTTTTGTAAGATTTAAAAAGCTCTATTTTTCCGGTTTCCAAAATTTGTCCAAATGCTTTATGTATGAGGGATCTCATATTTCCTTTATGATATTCGTTTGGCCCAAAAACATTAAAAAATTTGAGCCCTACCAATTTCTTAAGCAACCCGTTTCGCAAAGCCCACAAATCAAAGAGCTGCTTCGAGTATCCATACATATTCAACGGCCGAATCCTGTTTAAC
>DAOVDN010000096.1 GCA_030669465.1 Desulfobacterales bacterium
TCATGTTTTAACCGGTCTATTTCACGACAAAGAGAGAGGTTCTCCTGTGTAAGCGCTCTATTTTTTATAATCAAACCCTCTCTTTTTATTTTCAACAGATTAAGATCGGCGAGTCCATTGTCGCTAAAAACAATGAGCAAGAGCATGGAAAAGAGGGCCAGTATTGCCAGAGAGAGCAGAATTTTTTGCTTTGAGCTCATTTTCTTTTTAAGCCCTTTCCTGCTATGACCAAAATCTCTTCCAGCTCCGGACTCTTAATCAAAAATGAAAAAGAGCCGTAAAGTAGAAGACCTGCCAATATACTTCCCGTAAGACCGAATAAAAGACCGGATAAGCTTGCCTTTTCTGACGGAATAATAAAAAATGCAACAACCCAGACAGTAGCGCCCATTATCATGGAACACACAATGGTTTTGCAAGCAGACTTCGTTATGCTTCTCAATCCCAACGAGCCAAACTTTATTCTTAAAGCCCGGATAAGAAGACATAGGTTTAGCATTGAAGCCAGCGATGTTGATAATGCAAGACCTCCATGACCAAGTGGTCCCATAAGAATGATTCCAAGCACAATATTGGCAAAAATGGATATAGCAGCCATTCGCACAGGGGTCCGCGTGTCCTGCAGAGCATAAAACGTGGAAACAACTATCCGTACAGCCGAAAATGCCCAGAGGCCTACACTGTAATACAAAAGAGCGTATGCAGTCAATCGTGTGGTTTCAGCATCAAAAGCCCCTCTTTTAAACAACAGGGCAACGATAGGTTCCCTTAAAACGATGAGACCTGCCATGGAAGGAATGGTGATAAAAAATACCAGTTTCATGGCATGGCCAAAGGTATCCCTGACAGCTTCGAAATCCCCTGCAGCAGCCTCTCTGGAAAGGCTCGGCAGAACAGCGGTCGCGGTTGCTATTGCAAAGATGCCAAGAGGAAACTGTACAAGCCTGTCAGCATAATAGAGATACGAAATACTACCTTCAGGTAGCAGAGAAGCAAGAAGGGTTCCGACCAGAATATTAATCTGGTAAACAGCAGCGCCAAATATGGCTGGGAGCATCAAAGTGCCTATCCTTTTAAGACCAGGATGGTAAATTGTTGTTTTTTGCCAGAAATAGAATCCTTTTTTTATAAGAAACGGCACCTGAAGTGCGAGTTGCAAGACCCCTCCTATCAGCACCCCAATCGCAAGTCCTGTCACAGGATCAGCCATGTGAGGTGAAATAAAAAGCGCCGAACATATAATTGCAAGATTCAAAAAAACAGGCGCAAGAGCAGGAGCGGCAAAATGTCCAAGGACGTTAAGGATACCCATACAAATGGCGACAAGGCCTATAAAGAAAATGTACGGAAACATGATGCGGGTCAGTGTGACCGTAAGCGAAAGTTTCTCGGGCGAATCGATAAATCCGGGAGCTATAATGCGTATTATCAGTGGAGAAAGCAAGATACCGGCAAGAGCAGTAATAACCAGCAGGATAGACAGAAGCCTTATAGCGGACCTTGCCAGTTTAAAGGCTTCATCCTTTCCCTGGTTTGTAAGGTATTCAGTAAAAACAGGAATAAATGCAATACTCAGGGAGCCCTCGGCAAAAAGCCTTCTTAACAGGTTGGGAATCCTGAATGCCACAAAAAAGGCATCTGAACTGAACCCTGCCCCAAAGAACCAGGCAATAACAACATCTCTTATAAAACCGAAAATACGGCTCAAAAAAGTTGCTGCGCCAACAACACCTGCGGCCTTTGTTACACGAGAGTTTTCAGACATAATGACAATATGAGGCTTGGTTCTAACTTCGGCTAATAACAACTGTACATGCTGTTTGTGAATTATATTTAATCATAGTCAAAATTGATGATTGTCGATTGATGATTGTCGATTTGCCTGCCCGCCATCGCACTTGCTATAACCAGATATGCGAAATTCAAGCGCTTGTGCTCAGGCGAGGCGGGCGGGTGGAATCGCTTTGCTCTGTCTTTTTGTTATAAAATTAGTAGAATACCTTCAATCATCAATCGACAATCGACAATCATCAATTTTTTGTTTTGTAAGCATTAATTGACTTTAACATAGGATAGTGGCCGAAGTTAGAATCATGCTCACAATATGAGATCAGCTCAACAGATTAAAATACCATGAGATAATTTGTGGTCCAAAAAAGATATACGCAATTGTGCCTATGGATAGAAACGGACCGAAGGGAACAGCGAGTTTCATGCCCTTTTGGGAGCGCAGCATGACAATAGTTCCTACGAAAGCTCCGACAGTAGAACCAGCAAAAATTGTAAAGAGCACACCCTTCCAGCCCACAAAGGCTCCGATCATTGCCAAAAGCTTGATGTCTCCGCCTCCCATGCCATCTTTCCCTTTAATTATCTGATAGGTCCATGCAACAAGATAAAGACTTCCTCCTCCGGCCAATAAGCCGATTATAGAATCCTTGTAGGTTACTGCCGGCAGAGCAAAGGATGCGAGAAAGCCAATTGGTATGCCGGGAAGCGTTATAACATCCGGTATGATCTGATGATCAACATCAATAAAGGTTATCACGAGCAGTGATGCAACAAAAGCGTAGTAAATTAGTCCTTCAAGTGTAATCCCAAATTTGAAAAAGACACAAAGCGCAAAAAAACCACTCATTATTTCGACCAGGAAATAGCGGAAAGGTATGGGCACATTACAATGGCGGCATCGTCCTTTAAGCCAAAGATAACTTAAAAGAGGAATATTGTCATAGAATCGTATCAGGCTGCCGCATTTTGGACAGATTGAACGCTGTGGATCTATAATTGATTTTGATGTCGGAAGCCTGTATATACAAACATTAATAAAACTTCCGATGCATATTCCGAATATAAAAATTATTATCTCGATCAGGTAATTGGACATGTTGTCTTTCGGCTACCTAACTTCTCAAAAAGGTTACTCGTTACTCGTTACTCGTTGCTTAACGAGCAACGAGCAACGAGCAACATAGTACTATTTTGGGCTATAAATAACTCCTTCAGCAATCACGAATCATGGAACAGCTTATCATCCTATGCATTTTGCATAAAAAAATCAAGAATTGATATTGTCAAAGAATAATTATGCTTTATAATGTACTTTTAGTCGAGTGGTCAAATGGTCGAGTGGTCAAGTCGTTAACCACTCGACAACTCGACAACTCAACTACTCAACTACTCGACCAATTGCCGAGCTAATTTCCAGGAGAAAAAATGGCTGAAACCGACAAAGATGATCTTATAAGCATTATTGAAGAAGATGAAAGCTATGCAAATATACCTAATACACTTCCTATGGTGCCGGTACGTGATATTGTGATTTTTACCGATATGCTCCTTCCTCTTTTTGTTGGGCGCGAAAAATCGGTGCATGCTGTGGAAGAGGCTGTGAAAAAAGACAACTTTTTGTTGCTGGCCACACAAAAGAATTCAGGTGTCGAGAACCCAAAGGCGGATGAAATTTACAGGTTTGGAACCGTTGCCAGGATCCTGCGCATGTTAAAGCTTCCTGACGGCAGGGTCAAAGTCCTTGTGCAGGGCATTGTCAAAGCGAGGATTGTTAAGTACGTCAGGAGTAGATCGCTTTACCGTGTGAAGATTGAAACTATTTCTGAAGAGCCTGTTAAGAAAATCAACCTGCAAATTGAGGCTCTGATGCGAAATGTCCGCGACTACTCGGAAAAGATTCTGGCCCTTCGTGGCGAATTGAGCGGTAACGTTGGTTCCATTCTGGAAAGCATAGCTGATCCAGGCAAGCTCGCTGACCTTGTTGCCTCAAACTTAAGGTTAAAAATCGAGGAGTCCCAGATTTTGCTTGAGCTCACCGATCCTGTGAAACGTCTCAGGAAAGTCAATGAATTCCTTTCACGGGAAGTGGAACTTTCAGCGATACAGGCTAAGATTCAGTCTGATGTCGGTGATGAAATTTCCAAAAGCCAGCGCAACTACTTCTTAAGAGAACAGGTAAGAGCTATCCACAAGGAATTAGGCGAGCACGATGAAAAAGCAGAAGAGATAAAAGATTACAAAAAGAAGATAAAACAGGCTAAGATGTCAAAAGAGGCTGAGAATGAAGCTGTAAAACAGTTGAAACGCCTGGAACAGATGCATCCTGACTCCGCGGAATCTTCAGTTGTGCGGACATACCTGGACTGGCTGGTTGATCTGCCATGGAGCAAGGCAACCAAAGATGTAATTAATATCAAAAATGCAAAAAAGGTATTGGACGAGGACCACTACGCTCTTTACAAGGTAAAGGATCGCGTGCTGGAATATTTAAGCGTCCATAAGCTTAACCCCCGGATGAAGGGCCCGATTCTTTGTTTTGTTGGTCCTCCTGGTGTTGGAAAAACTTCTCTGGGCAAAGCAATTGCCACTGCTCTGAAGCGTAAATTTGTGCGTATTTCTCTTGGCGGCATCCGTGATGAAGCAGAAATCAGGGGGCATCGCCGTACCTATATTGGGGCTCTGCCCGGACGTATATTACAGGGATTGAAACAATGCGGTGCAAACAATCCGGTTTTTATGATGGACGAAATAGATAAAATAGGTTCTGATTTTCGCGGTGATCCTTCTTCTGCCCTTTTAGAGGCCCTTGATCCGGAGCAGAACTTTGCTTTTAGCGACCATTACATCAACATACCCTTTGACCTTTGCAAGGTCATGTTTATTCTTACCGCTAATCTGACAGATACCATTCCGTCAGCGCTTCTTGACAGGATGGAGGTTATTACGCTTTCCGGATATACGGAAGAAGAAAAAAAGATTATTGCCAAAACATACCTTCTTCCACGTCAGATCAAGGAGAATGGCTTAAAGCCCGAAACCATGTCCATCAGCCAGGGGGCGCTGCTTCAGATCATAACAGAATACACATCAGAAGCAGGCTTAAGGAACCTTGAACGGGAGCTGGGAAGTATTTGCCGCAAGGTAGCACGCAAAATAGCTGAAGGAGAAAAAGGACCTTTTAAGATCACAAAAAACAATCTGCAAAAATTTTTAGGTGTTCCAAAATATTTTCCTGATATGGATCAGGAAAATAGCCAGGTCGGTTTATCTACCGGCCTTGCCTGGACACAGGCCGGCGGTGAAGTTCTGTATGTAGAGGCATCTTTAATTAGAGGGAAGGGAGAGTTGATCATAACCGGGCAACTTGGAGATGTTATGCAGGAATCTGCGCGTGCGGCTATGAGTTATGCCAAGGCAAATCTTGCTTCCTTTGGAGTTGAAGAAAACATTTTTGAAAATCTGGATGTACATATCCACGTTCCGGCAGGAGCGATACCAAAAGACGGACCTTCTGCAGGCATTGCAATGGCCACAGCCCTTATTTCCGCCTTGACCAATAAACCGGTAAATAAAGAAGTTGCCATGACAGGTGAAATTACTCTCAGGGGAAGAGTTCTTCCTGTAGGCGGTTTGAAGGAAAAAGCATTGGGAGCTTTAAGGGCTGGAATCCGCACTATAATCATTCCTGAGAAAAATAAAAAGGATCTGGTTGAAATTCCAATGAATGTTAAGCGGAAAATCGGATTCGTTCCTGTAAAGAACATGGATGAAGTCATGGCGATTGCCATTGAGGGGCTGAAGA
>DAOVDN010000100.1 GCA_030669465.1 Desulfobacterales bacterium
CTTTGGTTTTTTACTACCCACGATACCACTGTCCTGGATCAAACTCTCATGCGGCGGGATCAGGTATGGTTTATGGTATTTTTATTGTGAAGAAAGCAGGGTGGCTGTTGGATGGTAGAACATGTGAGAAAATGTGAGAAAGGGTATTTCGTGTGAGGAAAAATGAATATACTTGATAAAGCAAGACAGCCTGAAAATCGTAAATTGGAGTTAAAAAGATCCCTGCCACCCAGAGCGAAGTGGTTAAAATCCAAGGCCGGAGTTCGAGGAAAAAGGCCAGTATTTCTGTGTTGATCTCAGAACGAAGCCGCAAATGACATTCCATTTGGAAGTAATATATCGGACGCTTAGATCAAAAGGATCGTTGTCTTCTTCCGAGATATCAAAGGAGATAGATATTCATCAAAATGATTAAGGAAATATTTCGCAGAAAAACTGTTGTGCAGATGCGACAAGAGAGAGTACCAATAACAAACTCAGAGCATCGCATAAATACAAAAAAAGGGAGGAAGTGAGAAAATGCAGAATGTAAAGTGGGAAGTTAAGGACGATAAACTGATTATTGAGATAGATTTGACAAAGGAGTTCGGACTCTCAAAATCCGGCAAAACGATAACAGTCGCCAGTACACGGGGTAATCAGAAGATCGAGGGCACTGATGTTGTAATCGGTTTGAACGTTTACAAATATCCGGAAAGTGGATAACATCCACGGATCAGCGAAATAGTTTTTTGGTGCGTAAAACGCACCCTACGATTTGCTTAAGGAGATGCAATGCAATACGACTTATCTACGGTGATCCATTGGAAAGAGCCACGTAGGGTGCATTTCATGCACCATCAACTTACAAACAATGATTGAGCCAGGCAGGGGTACATTCCATGCACCATCACAGGCATACGTATCATCGAATGCATGAATGATAAAACACCTTAATGGGCAAAATCGAAAGTTTTACCTGTGCGATTAGTATTTACTGCGTGTCGTAGGGGCGGCTTTACGTCGCCCTCCAAATCGCTATTGGGCGGGATAAACCCGCCCCTCAGCGCCATAAGCGCTAAGTTGTTTTTGCCCAGGAGTGACTGAAAAAAAAGAACATCGAACATCGAACGTCCAACATCGAATGTTGAATGGGAAAAGATGAAGAAAAAGAAATAGTCATTCAAGGTTCGGCATTGGTTTTTTTATTCGATTTTAAAATAATTTGAAAAGCGGAGCGACATCATTATTCGACGTTTGATGTTGGACGTTCGATGTTGGACGTTCATCTTTCAAAACAACCCCGTATGGCATAAATGCAACCTGTGAACGGTTACATATTAGAAGACACATAAACTCCTCTTTTCAGGTTCTTGATCTTGCGCTGTTTCCTGGCTCTGTAAATGCAATTTCGTATCTGCTTGTCGTCAAATCCTGTTTTTTCTCTGATAATTGCGACAGTAACGCCTTTTTTGCTCTTTCTGACAATTCTTACAACTGTGTCAATCGCTGACTTGGTTTTAGATTTGACTTTACTTTTCTTCCTGGGCACAGCCTGTGATTTTTTTGCAACTTTAGCGCTTTTCTTACTGGGAACAACAGGGTCTTCCATGTCAATGCCAACAAACACATCCGCCAGATCCGATTCTGCAATGACTCTTCCTGTTTTCTTTTTGGCCTTTTCGAGCAGCTTGAGGGTCTTATCTTCCACGGCCTCGGTTACCAGATCCTTCACCCTGGCTTTTCTGAGCTTGAAAAACAGACCCGGGTCTTCATCAAGCCTTGCGCCTATGCCATACAAAGTGACAGCTACATGTTTGCACATGTATGCCCAGTCAGGACAACTGCAGGAAAATTCTATCTCTTTTGGCGACGGAAACAGGCCATTGCCCTGCGCCATAAAGATTTCACCTAATGTTTTTGGAAATTTTCCGGCCAAAAGTTCCTGCAGGGAATCCAGATTGCCACCGCAGGATGCCTTGATCTCCTGCCAGATATTTTCGCTAATCGCCTTTATCTTAACGCTCACAGAATATGGCTTTGATCTGGAGCCCTGAACCAGGGATTCGACCTTTCCTGAATCTATCTGAAGGTCCAGCACCGCTCCATGACGCACATAACTCCGTCCCCGGCCGATTCGATTGCTGTAGTCTGCATACCGTTCAAGGTTATGGTTCCATGATTTGCCCCACCACGACAAGGCAATAGCGCTTCCTTCAATGATAACCGGTTTAATACCGGGATTTTTCTTTTTAAGCTGCTTCAGCTTTTTTGTTGCTTTTGCTTTCTTCTCCGCAACAGATACATAAGGATAATATCCTCCCCAATAGCTCATAATCACCCCCTACTACAACGTCAATCTAAAGAGATATATTAACTAAAAGGCCGCCACGTAGGGCGGCCCTACCGTTAATCTACAACGTTAATTTAAAGAGATCTATTAACTCATTGTCTTTCATTTCGGTTATCCAGGCATCACCGGCGCCGGCAATAACGTCCTGTGACAACCTCGATTTTTCTTCCAGCATCATGTCAATTTTCTCTTCCACAGTGCCTTTGGTCAAAAACTTGTGTACAATAACATTCTTTTTTTGACCGATTCTGAATACACGGTCGGTTGCCTGGTTTTCCACGGCAGGATTCCACCAGCGGTCAAAATGAATCACATGGTTTGCTTCTGTCAGGTTTAACCCCACACCACCGGCTTTTAAGGACAACACCATAAATGGAACATAGCTTTTCCCTTGGAATTGCTCAATAATCTTCTTTCTCTTGCTTACTGCTACACTACCGTGCAAGATCAATCCTTTTCGATTAAAGATGTTTTCCAAAAAATCGCAAAGCGGCTCTGTCATTTCTTTGAACTGGGTAAAAATCAGGACTTTTTCTCTTTTGTCATATATTGTTTCGCAGATTTCACGAAGTCGTAAGAATTTGCCGCTTTCTTTTTCTTTAAATTCTCCGGTTCCGAGATATTGATCCGGGTGATTGCAGATTTGCTTGAACTTCATGAGCGAAGAAAGGATCAGCCCCTTTCTCCGGATACCCTCTGCCTCGGCTATTGTTTGCTTTATTTCTTCAACTATATTCTTATATAAAAGCACTTGTTTTTTACTTAAAGGGGCATATGTTTTCATCTCAACCTTTTCAGGGAGATCGGAAATAACCGTTTTGTCGGTCTTTAATCGTCTTAAGATATACGGGCTGATGAGTTTGCGCAATCTTGAATAGCCGGAACGGTCATCTTTCAGACCTTTTGAAAATTGCTTGAATTCCCTGGCATTGCCGAGCAGTCCCGGATTTAAAAAATCAAATAATGACCAGAGGTCTGTCAGCCGGTTTTCAATAGGAGTCCCTGTCATTATGATCCTGTTGCGGGAGATGAGATTTTTTATCGCCTTGGCCTGTTTTGTTCCAGGATTTTTAATGGCCTGCGCCTCATCCAGGATGATGTAGTTCCAGGGATAGGATTGTAGCCATTCATGCCTTTGAATCAAGGCATATGTTGTTATAACAAGGTCGAATGCATTTAATGATTTTTTGTCCTTTGGCACACTGTTTTTCTTTAAACCTGCTCCTGAATGCGCAATATGGAATTTAATTTCAGGGGAGAATCTTGTAATCTCATTGTCCCAATTGGAAAGAAGGGAGGCCGGAACTACCAATAGGCTGGCATTATTCGGTTTTCCTGATTTCTGAAAATCGTTTTTTATTTTATTTAAAAACGCAAGTACCTGGACAGTCTTGCCAAGACCCATATCATCTGCCAGACAGGCCCCGAACTGCAGTGAATGCAGGAAATAGAGCCAGTTTAATCCTTCTTTTTGATATTTTCTCAGCTTTGCCTTAAATCCTTTGCCGGGCATTACCGAAGTGATTAGATCAGGATCGCGCAGTTTTCGGATAACCGATTCCAACCATTCTCCGTTTGAAATATCGTGATCTATTTCCTGCGTGTCAATACCCAGAAGCTTTTCAGGCATAAGCTGCATTTTGAGAGCATCCTTCAGACTCAATCCTTCATCATCCATCATCTTTTTTGCCTTTTCATAGGCATCCAGAGTCTGCTTCAGTTTTTCCTGATCCACTGCCACCCATCTGTTCTTTATGAAGGCGAGTCCCTCAGATTCATCCAATAATTGCCTTGCCTCCTTTTCTGAAATCTGCGTGTCCCCGAGAAATAACTGCGCATTGAAATTTAAAATTGCATCCATGCCCACAAAAGAGGGTCTGGAATCGCCAACACTAAGATTCAGTCTCAGGCTTGACCTATTTCCTTTCCACCAGTTTGGAATTCTGCACAAAATGCCTGATTCCTCAAAAACAGGGATTTCTTTTAGAAAAGAAAATGCCTCTCCTGCCGTCCAGGCAAGTGGGTGAAAGAGTTCTCCGGTTTCAAGAAGATCTGCAATCAGCGGGCTCTTTCTTGCGGCTATATGCACTGTTGCAAGAAGTTCCAAGAGCTTATCATTATCATTTTCGTATTCCTGCAATGCGTATTTAAGCGGGAGGTGCTTGGAACGTCCCTGCCTGTTTAGCCTGGTGGAATAGGTTGCCATAAAAGCAAATTGATAATCGTCGCTTTTGTTTTCCACAAGATGAAAAAAAACCCTACCTACAAGATGCACATTTGGGCTGTAGTCTCTGATAAAATCTTCAACGGTTCCGTCGTAGGATTTGATCGCAAGGATAAATGCCCGGTTTAATCTTTTCCATACATTCTTAAGCAATTCCACACTCAAGTATTCCGAACCGATCATCATCGGGACATGTTCTATATGTATCTTTAGCTCATCTTCTTCTATCAAAACTTTTGCTTTATGACGCAGGATCTCCAGATCAGGTATCCGGCTCAATTTCCCGGCAAAAGCTCCGGTAAAATTCCGCCAGTATTCAAGAGAAGGAGAAAGCAAGACCTGATGATCGCAAAACCCCAGAAACAAGAGCCATGAATCGGTGTCCGCGGAGAAACGTCTGTATATCTCTTTCTGTAACACCCGGCCGCTCTTGCTTATGACATTTTGCGCATCCGTCCATTCCAACTGCAGGCAGCCATTCGGCATAACGACAACGTTTAATTCTTGATTCATTGTTTTCTACATTCCATTATTCGTAAAAGTTCAGATGTCTATTTTTTTGACAAGATTAACAGGATGGACTGGATTAATTTAATCTTGTAAATCAAAACACACATCCTGTTTTTGAGAAATTTTACTACTACCTGAATTTAGCAATTCTTGCTGTCAAAAGTCGTATGTCTATTTTACAAAAACCGGTGCTGTCCCTCTGTAGAAAAGATGAATATTGTTGTAACACAGGATTTATAGTAAGGATGTACAGGATAAAAAATCTTGTTTATCCTGTACATCCTGTCTAAATGTCTTTTTAAATAGGTGAAAAATTTTGAAAATTCTTATAACAGGATCAAAA
>DAOVDN010000069.1 GCA_030669465.1 Desulfobacterales bacterium
TATGAGGTGACGGTTAGCGGAGATTACGTCACTGCGCTGGTTCCCAAAACCGCTGCAGAGGCGCCGGCGGATGTAAAATCAGGCCGAACCTATACCGAGGAGCGCCAGAACCTTGCCAACTGGTTCACATATTACAGAAAACGATGGCTGACTACAATCGCCTCCATAACCAGTGTAATCCCGAAGCTTGAAGGCGTCATGGTGGGATACCGGTCAATCAACGGCAACAGTTACCTTCCGGTACAGGCGATAAAGGTCCCGGGTGAGACGGATCAGACAGATGTTCTTATCGATAAGCTGAAGAAGTTCCGGCTTGTCAGGTCCCCAGCGTCTACGCCGCTCAGGAATGGGCTGGAGATGGTTGGCCTGTACTACCACATGACGGAAACTACGGGGAGCCTGGAGTCGGAACTAAAGGATTCCCCGCTTTCTCTTGAGGAAGGCGGGGAATGCCAGCAGAATTTTGCCATTATCTTTACAGACGGCGCCTGGAACGGCGGCGCCGCCGGATACGGTAATGTTGACGGGGTAGATTACCCTAATCCCAACACTCCGTACGATGATGAACATCCGAACACCCTGGCCGATATTGCCATGTACTTTTATGAAAACGACCTATCGCCGGATATGGCCGACGAAGTGCCGACCAGCTTCATCGACAAGGCCAACTGGCAGCACATGGTTACTTACGGAGTTACCTTTGGGGCGGACGGCCATTTTAATCCGGACGATTATGACCTTTACAATATCGATTCGTCAAAGCGGGACGATGTGGCCTGGAAGAGTCCGCTTGGGTCTGATGATGATGCTTCAAAGGCTAAAATCGACGACGTGTGGCATGCTGCCGTAAACGGAAGAGGGAAGTACTTCAGCGCCGATAATCCGGATGAGGTGGTCGCGGCCCTTGAAGAGGTGGTCAGCGATGTGCTCTCCAGGATCGGTTCAGGATCTTCGGTCTCCATTAACGGCGAGGAACTTGACACGGGTTTGATAGTCTATCAGTCCCTTTACAATACGGAAGGATGGACCGGCGATGTGAAGGCTTATTCCATCGATCAGAATACCGGCGAAGTGTTGCGGGATTCCTACATCTGGTCTGCTGACGAGGAATTATATGCCAGGTCTCCGGCTGACAGGCTTATCGCGACCTATGACGGCGCAGATGGCATTCCGTTCCAGTACAATAATGCTCCTGTTGCCAGTGCGGCTCTTTTTGGGCTTCTTGACGGCAATGCTACCACTGCCGAAAACATGGTCAACTATCTCAGGGGCGACCATTCCCTGGAATTGAAAAACGGGGGCAGTTTCAGGAATCGGGACCTGCGGCTTGCAGATGACAGCACCAGGGACAGCAAGCTTGGAGATATAGTGCATTCCTCACCGGTTTTCCAGCGCTATATCAGATCCGACCTTACCAAGTACAGCGTCGTCTTTGTTGGGGCCAACGACGGCATGCTCCATGCGTTTAATGCGGCTAACGGAGAAGAGATGTTCGCATATATTCCGAAACTGGTCTTTGAGAATCTGAAAGACATGACCCAGGTCGGCTACAGCCATCGATATTATGTTAATCAGACACCTTATATTGAAAACATTGGAACCAAAGCGCTGCTTGTGGGCGGGCTTGGGAAGGGCGGTAGAGGATATTATGCACTGAACGTGTCAGACCCGGAGGCCATCACAGATGAGACGGAGCTGGCGGCACGTGTCGAGTGGGAGTACCCGGGATCGACGACTTTACAGGCTGAAATCGATGATATGGGGTACAGCTACAGCCGGGCATTTATTGCCAAATCTTATGATCCGGCACATCCGTGGATCGTTGTCTTTGGAAACGGATACGACAGCACCAACGGGAGCGCGGTTCTCTTTATCCTTGACGCGGAAACCGGGGAGCTGGTGAAAAAGATCGATACCGGGGTCGGGTCTCCCGGCACAGGCACCTCAAACGGTCTTGCAACGCCTTCCCTGATCGACGTGAACAATGACAGAATAGTCGATTATGTTTATGCCGGAGATCTGAAAGGAAATATGTGGAAATTCGATCTTACCGCTGAAGCTGCCGTCTGGAACAATGCTAAATTAGGCTGGCAGTCGGCCTACTGGGACTCATCAAACAAACCGGCGCCGCTGTTTACGGCCAAGGATGAAAACGGAGACGTTCAACCGATTACGTCCAAGCCGGACGTTATGAGACACCCGGATCTGTTCTTGCCGGGGTATATCGTGGTTTTCGGTACAGGCAAATATTTAGGGCTTTCCGACTTTAATTCTACTCAGACCCAGACAGTCTATGGTATATGGGATTATGGAGACGATTCCGACGATGATGAATTTCTTGGTGAATTTAATCGAGGCGGCACACCGGTGCTTTCAAACCAGTTGAATACCGTCTCCCTGCTGATGCAGGAAGAGATCTTCTACGGCTTGTTCGACTCTACATATATGCGTGTAATATCAAGCCCGTCCGATGATCCAAAATACGAGATCAATTATGAGACCGAAGATGATTCGGATCCCGGCGAACATGCTAATCCTTCATTGTCGGTTGCAAATCATGCGGGATGGTATTTTGACCTTCCGCTGAGAAAGGAACGGATGGTTAAGGATCTTATGATCAGGGGCGGGAAGGTCATCTTTATTACGACCTTACCGAGTGCGTCAGTCTGCTCCGCCGGTGGTGAATCAATCCTTCATGAGATAAATGCAGGGACCGGCGCCCGGCTGGAAGATGCCCAGTTCGATATCAACAATGACGGTGTGGTGGATGAGAAAGATATGATCGAAATTCCAAATCCGAAGGCAGGACAGACCGGCGAACCTGATACGATTATGGTTGCCCCCTCAGGCATCTGGTTCCCGACAATGCTGTACCCGCCCAGTATTATCGGAATCGACAGGGAAGAAATCAAGCTGATGAGCACCGCAGCAGGAGGGATCATAGATGTTCGGGAAGTAGCTGAACAGAAGGGGATGGTTTACTGGCGACAGATCGATTAAAAGGAGAAAATAATGGCGGTATCGAAAACAACAAAAGGCAGCATGGCATGGAAAACATCGTTGCTGATCATTGCCATTCTTACATGTGTGGCGGGATCAGGGCTTGCGGAAGAGCCGATTTCAATACTTCCGATTAGTCCTGTGCCTGAAATAAGAATTGATAAATCGGCAGGCACAACCTTTAATATTGATGAAATAAAATTTGCCGGCGGGGGGCTCATTGAACGTATCGATAAAGATATTATGGTTATCGGTGATACCATGAGGCAGATTGCACCCGAGGTTACATATCATTCCGGGATTACGGGTTTAGCCGCCTCACGTTCGGAGTTTCGCATCGGTGTTTATGTTGGCTATCAACTGAACAACAAGCGGCAGATTATTTCTTTGTGGCTTCTCAAGGCAGAGTGATTGCCAAATCGAACACTTTTCAAAAGTCTCATAAAGGGAGATTTTCTATGCGACTGAGATACGCGGTGATAATTTTGATTTTAGCGGGGCTTCCGTCTCTGGTTTGCGCAGAATTTTATAAATACAGGGATGGGAACGGAGTCCTGCGATTTACTGACAATCTTTCGGAGGTCCCGAAGGATCAGCGAACAGAAATAAAAACTTACAAAGAAGCAGATGATTTTCTCATGCCCTGGCAGCGCGAGGACAAAGCACGCAGGGAGACTGTGGTTAGTGAGGAAGCCCAAGAAGCGGAAGGGAGAAAGATCAATGTTTCTAAAACCCAAATCGGTTCTACGCTGGATGACCTGAGGCAGATTAAAGCCGGTCTGGACGAGGAGTTTGATGCGCTGATGCAGCGAAAGCAGGCTTTGGATGCTGAGAAGGAAGCCCTGAGGACTAAAGATAAAAAAGCGGCAAAAGCCTGTCTGAAAAAAGCAAAACAGTTGAATGCAGATATCAGAGAATTTGAACAACGCCGCCAGGCCTTCAAGAAAAAAGCCGATGCTTTTAATGCGGGGAAAAAATAGAATCTCCCTCAATAAAGGGGAAAGTGAAATCTAATGGTACTTACAAAATGAAACAGGAACTCAACAACCCGTTTTCAGCAAAAAATGTTTGCCGGATTCTTTTAACGAGCGGTTTTATTTCTGAAAGCCAGGCAAGGGAGATTATAAAAAAAGAGGATAACCGCAGGAAGAGGCTGGAAAAGCTTCAGCAGCAGCGCCTTGCTTCATCTGTTTCCGGGTTAAAAATCGTAAATCCTGTGACAATAATCGATGTTATTGTTTCTTTTGATATGATCAGGGCGGATAAAAACTCGGGCCCACTTGATGAGGAGGTTATATTCCAGGCTCTTGCCAGGGAATGGGGCATTCCATACAAGAAAATTGACCCACTGGAGCTGGATCTAAACGTGGTAACCACTACAATCCCACGTATCTTTGCAATGAAACACCTGGTGCTGCCTATTGAAATTAAAGATGAATGTTTGACGGTAGCGACCTCTAATCCATTTGATACCGAGGCTCTGGAAGACATTAACCGTGTCACTAATTTGCAGGTAAAGGCTGTAGTGAGTTCAAAAGCCGATATTATTAAATCCATTGATGAGTTTTTCGGCTTTAAGCGATCAATTGCCGCGGCAGAGACCATGTTTGCCGGAACTTCTGTAGATCTCGGTAATCTGGAACAGTATGTAAAGTTAAAATCAGCAGACGAACTTCCTCCCAATGATCAGCATATTGTTAATGCTGTGAACCATTTGCTTGTCTATGCTTTTGATCAAAGGGCAAGTGATATCCATATAGAGCCAAAAAGAGATGCAACATTGATCAGGATGCGTATCGACGGTGTTTTGCATACGGTTTATACTCTTCCCAAAAAGGTTCATAATGCTATTGTAAGCAGGATAAAAACCCTGTCAAGACTTGACATGGCGGAAAAAAGAAGACCCCAGGACGGACGAATCAAAACAGATAAAGGAGGAGTGGAAGCAGAGATACGGATTTCTACTCTTCCTGTGGCCTTTGGGGAGAAGGTGGTTATGAGGCTCATGGATCCTGATATCCTTTTGCAGAATTTGGATACTCTTGGGTTTACCACTTTTGATTTAGAGCGCTTTAGAAAATTTGTTAGTATGCCGCACGGGATAGCGCTGGTATGCGGTCCTACAGGCAGCGGTAAATCTACTACCCTTTATTCAACCCTGAAATATCTGTCGACTCCTAAAATCAATATCACGACAGTTGAAGATCCTATAGAAATGATTAATGAAGATTTCAACCAGATTGCTGTTCAGCCTTCAGTAGATATCACTTTTGGGACTATCCTGAGAACTATATTGAGACAGGATCCTGATATTATAATGATAGGAGAGATGAGAGATCTGGAAACCGCAGCAAGCGCTGTCCAGGCGGCATTGACAGGGCATCTTGTCTTATCAACTCTTCATACAAATGATGCCGCGTCAGCCATTATCAGGCTGCTTGATCTTGGAGTGCCATATTATTTGATCCAGGCCACAATGGTGGGCATTCTGTCACAGCGACTGGTTCGGAAGATTTGCAGCTATTGCAAAGAATCGTTTGAAATAGATGTTGCTGAATTAAACACTATGGGGCTGGATGTTGAGGAAAAGGGGCGCATTAAACTGCATCGCGGCTCAGGCTGTGTTAAGTGCCGGGGCACTGGTTATCGCGGCAGGACAGCCATATTTGAGGTGCTTCCCTACGCAGAACCTTTAAGAAAACTGACAACTTCGCATGCTGACCTTACAAATATAGCAGATAAAGCCAACAAGGAAGGAATGATTACCCTTCGGCAAAATGCCGTGAAAAAACTACTGGAGGGAATCACTACATACCAGGAAGTATTGCGGGTTACATGGGAACAGGTATGATAAGAATCACCTACCACCCAATGAAAGAAAAGATGAACGTCGAACATCGAATCACGCTAAAAGCGTGATCGAATTTTGAATAAGGTATTCTGCCAATTTATAAACTGGCGGAGCGGAGCGATTTCATCATTCGATGTTCAACGTTCGATGTTCAATGTTCGATGTTCAAAAACTGCTTTTTATTGAAGGAGTGTACAAATATTTGTGCCTGGAGCAATAGATTTGTCTGACCGGGTTATAAGGACTGTAGAAGCGGTATTTTCCGTGTGCAAGACAAACAGAGTGCCGAAATCGATAATCGGAAGCATTGTATATGTCCTGATTTTGGGATCGAGCCGCTTTTTTTCCTGGTAATATATACTGTAGTACTGTCCAGGCATTACGCCGTCTTGACTGCCTTTGTCAATAAAAGCTATTGTGCTGTCTCCGATGATGGTTGACTTTTCTTCTGCCCCTAAGATTGTTCCTTCAAGCCCTTCTTTGCTTTC
>DAOVDN010000037.1 GCA_030669465.1 Desulfobacterales bacterium
AAATTCAATTCGCTTATCTCCTTCATGGTCTTTCCTCCTGTTTCGGTAGAGTAAGTGAGGCTATTTTTCCCACCTGCTTATGTTCGGCATAGCGACGTAACATATCCATAATGGAACGCATTTTCACTATTTGATGCCTGGTTGTATAGGCTTTAAGATAATGATTTTGGGAAGGATAGAGGGAGGAAACTGTACTTGTCGTACGTTGACGACCGATAACGCACCCAAAATCTTTATCTTAAAGCCTATTATGGTGGGTGTAGCTCAGTTGGTAGAGCACCGGGTTGTGGCCCCGGTTGTCGAGGGTTCAAGTCCCTTCACTCACCCCATTCTTGTCTGTAAGCGTCCGTAGCTCAGTTGGATAGAGCGCCGGACTTCGAATCCGTAGGTCGCAGGTTCGAATCCTGCCGGGCGTACCAGAAAAAATCAAAGAGTTATAGCTCGTTGGCTATAGCTCTTTTTTTATTTACTTCACTTCCTGCCAGTTTTCCGCCAGTTTCCCTCATTTTAACGCTTGACCTTATTAATCAGGTAGCTTACCTTTTTTTGTGTTTTCGTGATTAATTGCACCATTGCAAATAACGCTCTGACCTGCCTGCCGGCAGGCAGGAATGGCTAATCTTTCGTAGGGTGGGCATTGCCCACCATTTTCGGCTATTAAATCAGATTTGACCATTTAAAACTAGCGAAACGTATGTTTAGAGCATGAAAAGAGGTTTTATGTTTAAGGCCATGCGGGTTATCGTGGTCCTTGGGGTAGCTATCGTAATTGCGGTTTTGTTGGTTAGACTGCGGCCTGTGGCTGAGCGTCGGGTTCCAACCGAAACAGGACTTCTTGTTGAGGTTTTACCTGCAAGGTCTGAAAATTTAAATATGATTATAGAGGGTTATGGAACGGTAAAACCACGTGAGGCCCTGAAGCTGGTAGCGGAGATCCGTGGACGGATAGTAAACCTGCATCCATCCTTTAAGGAAGGCAGTTTTATTCATAAAGGGAGAGTCCTGATAAGGATCGACCCGCGGACCTATCAGTTGGAAGTGGAAAAACAGCGAGTTCAGATAGACCAGGCCGAAGCCGAACTGAAGCATTTGCAACAGGAGGTGCATAATATAGCGGCGAGTATTAAAATTGTAAAGTCGGATGTGGTTCTATCCAAAGCAGAGTTTTTCCGTCTGAAAAAGCTTATCGTCAAAAATGTCGTGGCTCAAACCACGCTCGACAAGGCAGAGCAGAGATACCTTGCAAGTCTCCAGCGCCTACAAGAGCTTAAAAATCAAATGGCGCTGACGCAGCCGTTAAAAGAGCGGTTTGAAGCACAGCGCGATATGGCGCGGGTTTTGCTTCGTCAGGCAGAAGTTGATCTTGAAAAGACAAGCATCATCGCTCCCTTTGACGGTTGGGTTCTTGAAAAGAGCGTTGAAAAAGGCCAGCATGTTAATACTGGAGAATATCTGGGCATGGTTTACGGTGACGGGGCCCTTGATATCGAGGTTCATATACCGACCAAAGATTTAAAATGGCTTTTTCCGGTTATGGCGCAAGATTTGTTGCCTGAAGCAAAGATAATTTTCAGCGACAAGGATATCTCCCGTACCTGGAAAGGACGTGTTGCAAGAATAAAGGCGCAACTGGATGAAAAGACACGAACACTTCCGGTTGTAGTAGAGGTGACTGATAATAAAGCGGCAGATGAAAACAGGGATGTCGTCCATCTAAAATCTTATCGGTTAAGACCAGGCATGTTTGTCACGGTGCGGATCAAAGGAAAAGAGATTAAACAAATATTTGTCCTCCCTCGTTATGTAGTTCATGAGGGTGATGTGGTGTACATAATGAGTGATAATTGTTTAAAAATAAGACCCGTCAGCGTTCTGCGCAGTTTCAAGGATTTGGTATTTGTAGACAAGGGTCTGTCAGATGGCGATCTTGTAATAAAAACGCCCCTGTCCGGTGCATCAGACGGGATGCGGGTTAGGTTGAGGGATTGAGGGATTGAGGGATTAGATGATTAGAAATTTGAAAACTGGCTTTTAGTTACAGTAACTATGGAGCGAGCCGACCGTGTCGGCCTGCCAACGCCTGGCTCGCAGGGGAACTGGAATGCTTACACACACGGCAATGGCGGGCAGGTCGGTTGCCTTGCTCCAGAATATGGAATGTCCAGACGTACCTGCCTGCCGGCAGGCAGGGATAAAAAATGAGTTTTCAAATTTCTGATGATAGTTTCTTTATCCTGTTGATCTTTGAGCGAGCCCTTAGTTTAGATCCTTGACCTTACGCTTAATTTCAACCTTTCTTTCTCCAAAATTAAGAATTAGGCCTACGTGTTTTCCAGTAGCAACATGGGTAAGTTCTCAATAAGTTGGAGGAAGTCATATTTCACGCGGCGCAAGCGCCTGCGCTGCGCGTGCGACTATTCTCTGGATTCCCGCCTTCGCGGGAATGACAGGCCTGCCTGTGCGTAGCGCCTGTCTGAGTGCGGACACGCACAGGCAGGCGCAGACAGGCGCTTACACCCAATCGTCATTCTAAGCGAAGGCTTAGAATCCAGTAGCTATTAGCAGAACTTATTGAGATGTTACCAACACGGTAATTAACCAATTAGACTTCTCCGGTTAAATAAAAACACAAAAGCATTTAACAAGGCATGAGCTCTAATAATTCGCCTAACTGATTTCAGCTCTAACAGGTTGTGATAGATGGTTTTTTAACTGGATTTATATCATGTCTATCCTGTTATCCTGTCAAATATTTTGCCTCCGGTGAACTTTTATGAAATCTTTAGGAAACTGGTCGATAAATAACCGGGTTACAGTCAACCTTGTCATGGTTTTTGTTATTGTAGGCGGACTCTTTACAGCCTTTAAGATGCGCAGGGAGATGTTCCCGCAATTTGCCCTCGATATGATAAATGTAAGCGTAGTCTATCCTGGCGCAAGCCCGGAAGAAGTAGAAGAGGGTATATGTATCAAGATTGAAGAGAAGATTAAGGGCATTGAGTGGATAACTCGTACATTTTCCACTGCTTATGAAGGGAGGGGGTCGGTTACGGTCGAGCTTGATTCAAAGGCGGATGTGAAGCATGTGCTCGACGATATAAAAAGAGAAGTGGATCGTATCGACACTTTTCCGGACGAAGCGGAAGAACCTCTTGTCATTGAAATAATAAATCGTAACCCTGCTGTAACTGTAGCGGTATATGGCGATGTTTCTGAAAAACTCCTCCGTCAGACCGCGGAAAAGGTCAGAGACGATCTTATAGATACCGGACCGATCTCTCTGGTAAACCTTGTTGGTGTGAGAGACTATGAAATATCTGTAGAGGTGTCGGAAGAGAACCTTCGACGATACGGCATTTCATTCGATCATGTTGTAAGGACCATAAGAACCGGGAGTATCGACCTTCCCGGAGGCGTCATCAAGACTTCCGGCGGTGAGATACTGGTGAGGTCAAAGGGGCAGCTTTACACGGGACGTGAATTTGAAGATCTCCCTCTTATTACATTAGATGACGGCACTGTTGTTCGACTCGGGCAGGTTGCAAATGTAATCGATGGCTTTGAAGATAAAGATATAAAAGCAAGATTCAACGGCAAGCCGGCCGCACTTGTTCACGTAAACAGGACAAGCAAGGAAGATGTCATTGAAATTTCAAGAGTTGTCAGGGATTATGTTGAAAGCCGGAAAGAGAGGATGCCTGAAAAAATCAAGCTCGCTACATGGTTTGATCTGTCAACCATGGTTCAAGACAGGATAGATTTGCTGCTTCGCAACGGAACTCAGGGGATTATCCTGGTTTTCATCGCTCTGGCTCTCTTTTTGAATCTCCGTCTGGCATTCTGGGTCTCTGCCGGCATTCCAATCTCCTTTATGGGCGCTTTTCTTATGCTCGACTTTTTCGATGCAACAATAAATATGATCTCTCTGTTTGCATTTATCATGACCCTCGGGATACTCGTGGATGATGCCATAATTATCGGAGAAAATATATTTACCCATTATAGCAGGGGAAAACCGGCAAAAGAATCCGTGATTGACGGCTTAAATGAAGTGGGCGGACCTGTGGTAATCGCTGTTGCCACCACTATTGTTGCATTTATGCCCTTGATGTTTATTGCAGGGATAATGGGTAAATTTATAGCTGTTATGCCCCAGGCCGTAATAGCAATCCTGATCGTATCATTAGGTGAGGCGCTTGTGATACTCCCCGCCCACCTCTCTCATGCCCTTGCCCGGCCGGCACATAAAGCAAGCAGAATTCTTTCCCTGCACGAACGTGTACGAGCCGGAGTTGAACAAATGCTCACCATTGTAATTGAGCGCTACTATACGCGGGCCTTAAAATATGTTGTCAAGAATAAGTACTTTACTTTTTCCATCGGCCTGGGGGTACTTATAATAAGCCTCGGAATTGTGGGAGGCGGTCACGTCCCTTTTGTCTTTTTCCCAAAAGGTGAAAGCAACTGGATAATCGCAGAGGTCGGCTATCCGCTCGGAACTCCATTTGAAGTAACAGAGAAAACAATCGAACATCTTGAAAGACAAGCATTTAAACTCAACACTTTCTTTGATGAACTGTCGGATGAGAAGAATGATCTGGTCGTAAACACCTTTTCACTGGTCGGTGCAATCCCTAGAAGAGACTGGAAACCGGGAGATTCAGGAGGGCACTGCGGGGAGGTCTGGATAGAGCTGGTTTCTTCGGAAAAGCGCCCCGGTCTTCCCGTAAACAGAGTTTTAAGCAAGTGGTGCAGTCTTGTCGGTGAAATACCGGGTTTGGAAAGACTTGCATTTTCAACCATGGAAGGCGGACCCGGCGGTAATCCTATAGAAATTCAGCTTGCAGGCAGAGACTTTGATCAGCTCAGAAAGGCTGCAGACGAATTAAAAGACGAGATCGGAACCTATCCGGGAACTTTTGATATTAGCGATGATTTCAAACCCGGCAAGGAGGAGAAACGGGTTAATATTAGGCAAGGCGCAAGGTCTTTAGGGATAACCATGAGTGACGTTGCAAGACAGCTTCGCCAGGCCTTTCACGGCGAAGAGGCTCTCCGTATTCAGAGAGGAAAGGATGATTTAAAGGTGCTGGTCAGGTATGCCGAGCATGACAGGCGGAGCATTTCAGGCATTGAGGAAATGCGTGTCCGCACAAATGATGGGCGACAGATTCCGATCGAAGAAGTTGCAAATATAACTCGTGGCATGGCCTATTCCGTGATTCACAGAGTAGATAGAAAACGTGTGATTACAGTTAGTTCGGATATTGATGAAACAATTGCAAATGCACGCAAGATCGTGGCTGATCTTCAGGCAAATTTTCTGCCGGGCCTCATGAAACGCTACCCTGAATTAAAATATGATCTGGAAGGGCAGGAGAAGAGATCCAGAGAATCGCTCGATAGCCTGAAAAAAGGATTTATGCTGGCGCTCATGGGCATATTTCTTTTGCTTGCAAGCCGGTTTCGTTCCTACATCCAGCCTGTTATAATCATGATGGCTATACCTTTCGGCCTGATCGGAGCTATTGCAGGTCATCTTGTTATGGGCTTGCATATCACGATGATAAGCATTTTCGGTATTGTGGCCCTATCAGGCATAGTGGTAAACGATTCTCTGATCCTGATAGATTTTATAAACAGGGGAGTTCGCAATGGTGTGGAGATCAATACAGCTATCGTGGAATCCGGGAGAACCAGATTCAGGCCGGTATTGCTTACATCCGTAACCACGATCGCAGGGCTCTTTCCGCTTCTTTTAGAGAGGAGTTTCCAGGCGCAATTCCTTATTCCGATGGCAGTGAGTATAAGCTTTGGAATCTTTGCCGCCACAGTTTTGACGCTTCTTTATGTTCCAGCACTTTATCTTATTGTAAGAGATATAAGTAAATTGAAGATTGAAGATTGAAGATTGATGGAATAGTCGCAAAATATGATTTACCCGAGCTTTTTGAGAGCTTACCAATCTTCAATCTTCAATCGACAATCTTCGATCATCTCTTCACGGTATTATAAAGATCAAAGGCCTTTTCCGGTGTCTCATTATCGTGAACAACAGCCCGTACAGCCTGGATCATTGCAATTGGAGACTCTGACTGGAAGATATTTCGCCCCATATCGACTCCACCGGCCCCCTGCTGAATTGCATTATAAGCCATCGTCAGAGCATCCAGCTCAGGGATCTTCTTGCCTCCGGCCATGACAATAGGAACAGGACAGGAGGAGGTGACGGTTTCAAAGCCTTTCTCAATATAGTATGTTTTGATGTAATGCGCTCCGAGTTCGGCACATATCCTGGTGGCAAGCCTGAAATATCGCGCATCACGATTCATATCTCTGCCGACTGCGGTCACAGCCAGCGTTGGGATCCCATAGCGCGTTCCCATATCCACCATGCGGGTCATATTGATGATTGATTCCTTTTCATGTTCACCGCCGATAAATACCTGGACAGCCATGGCGCAAGCATTGAGACGTATCGACTCTTCGATATCAACAGCAATATCTTCATTGGAAAGTTCCTTGAGTACGCTGGTCCCGCCGGAAACTCTGAGAACGATCGACTTTGTCATCGACGGAGGAACAATGCTTCTCAGTATCCCTCTGGTAAGCATCAGCGTGTCAGCATAAGGAACCAGGGGAAGAATATTGAGGTCGATCCGTTCCAAACCGGTAGTAGGACCCTGAAAATAGCCGTGGTCTATGGCTAACATAACTGTGCGACCCGATTTAGGATTGAATATCCGGGCAAGCCGGTTTTTCATTCCCCAATCAAGAGAATTCGATCCTTTAAGAAAAAAAGCTTTTGTCTTATAAGGAATATCGGAATAAAACTTCTTAGCCTCTTTTATCTCATCTGCATCAGGCATCTGTTCGTCTCCTTTCTATATTTATTGAAATAATTCAGCCACTAAGGCACAAAGACACAAAGATTATAATTTAGGAATTGGGGAATTTAGGAATTGAAGGTATTCTACTGATTTTAATCCCTCAATCCCATCCACAGATTACGCAGATTTCCGCAGATTATTTAAACATTTTGTTCATCCAATCATCCAATCATCCAATTCCAGCATTCCAGCATTCCTAAATTCCTAAATTCCTAAATTCCTAAATTCCTAAATTCCTAAATTCCTAAATTCCTAAATTCCTAAATTCCTAATTAAATCACTCTTTCATTACCGCCGTCGATTGGAACCTGGGCGCCTGTGGTCTTGGCAAAAGCAGGGCCCGCCATGCAGCAAACCAGAGTAGCTACGTCTTTGGACGTTATTTTTGTTTTTAAAAGATTTTTTGTTTTATATTCCTCCACGGTAAGCCCGTAGCGTCTGGCCCGTTCCTCTAAGATTTCCCGAGTCCAGATGCCGGTGTCAAAAACAGCATCCGGATGAACGATATTAACGCGGATTCCATCAGATGCCAATTCCATTGCAGCTATCCGGGCCAGTTGAGTCAGGCCGGCTTTTGCAACAGAATAGGCGGAAGCACCCCGCCCCGGAGCCGGGACGTTTTTCGAAGCGATAAATATCACCGTGGAATCGATGCCTTGCTTAAGATATGGAATGCATCTTTTTAATAATCGTTGATGACTCGATAAATTGATATCCATGCTCAGATTCCAGGTTTCCGTATCCATATCTTCAATACTCAGGCTGGCGGGAAATATGCCTGCATTGCTGACCAGAATATCCAGCCCGCCAAAACGACGAACAATCGATTCAACCGCTTCTTTTACAAGGTTGTCATCGGTGACATCGCAAGTCAATCCTACCAGATCCTCCTGGTTGAAAATCCGGGTAATCTCAGGGTTTAGATCCAATCCCACAACCACAGCGCCTTGTTCGTGCAGGGTTTCCGCACAGGCACGGCCGATCCCGCTGGCAGCGCCGGTTACCAATGCTATCTTGCCTTGCAATTCAGGAGCAACGCCATTTTTGTGCAATTTTGCCTGCTGCGGGCCCCAATATTCCATATCGAAAATATCTTTTTCAGGTAACGGCTTCCACCCTCCTATGGTTTCACCATATTGGATAGCGTAGATAGTATGACGAACAATGTCGGAAACTATATTAGTATCTTTCACGCTTCGGCCAAACGCCAACGTGCCGTGTTGAGGCCAGACTCCCCACCTGGGGGCTGGATCAAGGCAGGCCTGCCTGCCATCTGTGTTTCTGTCAAAATACTCCTTATAGATGGAAGAATAATCGATTATATCTTTTTCCACATTGTCTCCCAGGATAACCGGAATCGGTTTGGTATGTATTACATGATCCGGAGTCATGGGACCACGAGTGGCGATTGAATTGACATTCGGAA
>DAOVDN010000057.1 GCA_030669465.1 Desulfobacterales bacterium
AAACGTTATTATCTTTCGGGATTTACACATTGACCAACTTTGGACACCGTCCATTATTTTGGACACTTTGTGCGGCCCCCTCATCAGCCGAAAATCCTTTGCAGCTCTCAGGTACACATCAAACGATAACCTGTGATATTAACAGCCATGTTGAATAGTAGAGGTGAAGTCTTTGCATGGGCACTGTCCATTGTTTTGGACACCTTATAGCTTTACGAGCCCTTAGAGTCTGTTTGAAAGGAATTCTTTATCGGAAGCGTTACAAGAAGAATTGTTCAGTACGCTGTTGGTTTTACGGTTTGGGTTGTGAACTCCACTGAAGGCAAAGCCGATGGCGGACAGGCCTTTGGAGTATTGCACCATGTGATAGTCCTGGGAATGAGCGAAAAAAACAATACCAGATGCATGCAGAATAAAATCATTGACAGGATATCATGGAATGTGTTAAATGTATTTTACGATATTTTGGTTATTAGTAAAATTGACTTTACGGAATTATTTAAAAATGACAACTATGGTTTTCACAACTATATTTCATGATTGATTTAAGTCCATTTATAAGTATTCAGGAAGCTCTCCTTAAACAGGTTCCGAGAGAAAATTATCGCTCTCTTTACGAACGGATCAACTGGAAAAATCGTCTGATTGGAATCATTGGCGGTCGCGGGACAGGGAAGACTACGCTGTTGCTTCAGTATTTAGCCGGAAAAAGTTCATATTCATCAAAATATCTTTATATTTCAGCAGACAACATTCGGGTTGAGGCCATCGGCATTTATGAGATCGCATCACAATTTTTTCGCATGGGCGGCGAGGTCATTATCATTGATGAAATCCACAAATACGCCAGATGGCCGCAGGAAATAAAAAATCTTTATGATTCATTTCCATCAGCAAAAATCCTTTTTTCAGGCAGTTCTACCCTCGGACTGCAACTTGGAAAGGCCGACCTGTCGCGGCGTGCTGTTTTCTATACTTTGCCGGGTCTTTCTTTTCGAGAATACCTGCTATTAGCCAGAAAGGTTAAACTCCCCGCCATTACACTCGCCGATCTATTAAAGGGACATGCACGATTGACGTCAGAAGTTTTGGTTAAGGGACCTGTGTTGGGACTTTTTCGAGATTACCTTGAACATGGCATTTATCCTTTTTTTGTGGAAGGAATAGAAGAATATCTTGCAAAACTCAGAAACATTATTGAAAAAACACTTTACGAAGACATTGTCTCTACATCCAGCATTAAATCTTCTAATGTTCCGATGCTAAAACGGATTCTCTGGTTAATTGCCACCTCTCAACCATTTGAGCCAAATCTTGTGCGTATTTCCAACAATCTGGGACTTTCAAAGCCAACTCTTTATGGGTACCTTGACTATCTGGAGCGGGCAGGTCTCTTATCAGGTGTTATGCCGGAAGGATCCGGCTTCAAGCTCGTGCGTAAACCCGTTAAAATTTATATTGAAAATACAAACTTGCTCAGAGCAATCGCAGGGGAATTGAGCAGAGAAGACCCTGTCGGAACGGTGCGCGAAACATTTATTCAGCATCAGTTGATAAGTGCCGGCCTGCAAGTGCGTATTCCAAGTCGAGGCGATTTTTTGGTAGAGGGTAAGTATCTACTTGAAGTAGGCGGCAGTTGTAAGGGGAAAAAACAGATAGCGGGAAAAGAAAATGCTTACATTGTAAAAGACGATATCGACATGGGTTTTGGTAATGTCATCCCCATGTGGTTGTTTGGCTTTTTATACTAAGAACTCGTCCGGTAGGATGTTAATACTGGAGGCTACGGCATTATATAGCTGCTATCAAGCTGCCTTTTGCTGAAAAGTAATTTATTATCAAGATACCGGTTTTTTCCAAGTATGGATTTCATGTATTCCACAACAAGAAGAGCGTATATTTCCTTATTTGTCATTTGATTTAAATATTTTCTGATATTTAAATTTTTAGGGAAGTTTTTACCGGATGATAATTTGTTTTCATTATATCTGTCTTTCAGAGCAGTTAAATGACTTTTAACCTTCGCTCTTATATCTTCGGGGGGATAATTTTCAAAATCAGAAAATAATTTTGCAAGTTCTGAAGCTTCAGGCAGTAAAGGATGTTCCAAAATTATCTTTAAATCATTTGCATAGCGAACCAGACCTTTATGAATGTGCTTATTTTTCACTACATTCATGTCAGCCCATCCAGCTCTGAGCCATTTAAAGGCGGCGTATTTTACAACGGGTTTTTTTGAGTCAACCTCATACAGGAAGCTTATTCCGATAGAATTGTACATATAGGAGCTGACCCAACCAAGACCCCGCATTGAAAGACCTTTCCGGCCCGAATAAAGATAGTCCCAGTTGTCATCTGAGCCCAGCACAATGCCTTTTCTGCCCACATCGGACTTGTCTTTTTGTTTGGAAATCGTGATTAATAGATTTCGGCCGAGATACTTGCAAAGAATCAGAGCCTTATCTATATCATAACTATAGTAAGCACCTGTAAATTGATCGGGAGTTATTTCTATATGTTCAACCCCTTTAACCACTATTGGACAATCAGAATTTGAAATATGTGTCCACAATTTAGGCAGGTCTTGATTTTGCCCGTTAACCTGAGTCCAGTAGGAAAGCCGTACCGAAGAAGGCATAAAAGCAAATGAAGGAATATCAGGATTGTATGCATACTGGAGAATGTGTTTCAGATCTCTATTAATATCAAACTCATAATAAGCGGAAGGAGAGCCGAACAATTCGTCTGTATAATAAAGGGAGAAGCTGTTTTTGGGAGAAACGACAAAATCCAGTACTTTTTGAATAAGTTTAAGATCAACAGGTCCGTTTTCATCCTTTGAAGTTAAGGATAAAAGATATTTCAGCCCGGAATGCAGGGAATCAGGAATTTTTGCTTCCTTTAGATCAGAGCCGGCTGCCAAATAGGTTGAAGAAAAAAGAAACACCGTTAAGAGCACAGCAGTGGATAGAATTTTTTTAATCTCTCCCAAATTTCTACTTTCCAATTTCAAGTTTCAAGCCGTGAACGGCTACGCATTGATAATACGCCGGTCTTTACAAAATGTCAAAATCCGGATTCTTCTCTTTTATGTGTTCAAGAACCCTGTTTAGAAAATCTTCATGGGTAATCCCGAACCTGACCTTGCCGTCCAGGGTTCTTACCGAAAGGGTCTGCGATTCCTTTTCTTTTGCACCAATGGTGAGGATAAGGGGAATGTTGTTAAGCCGGGCATCTCTAACTTTTTTGTTCAGGCTTTCGGTTCTGCTGTCCAGCTCCACCCGCAGACCTGCTCTTTCAAGCTCTGTTTTCACATCGTTTGCATAAGGTACAAGATCATCATTTATGGCCAGGACGGCGACCTGTGTCGGAGTCATCCATAAAGGAAACTTTCCTGCATAGTGTTCGATCAGAATACCTAAAAACCGCTCAATAGAGCCGTAGATTACCCTGTGGATCATAATAGGGCGGTGCTTTTCATTGTCTTTGCCTATGTATGAGAGATCAAACCTTTCAGGCAGGGCCATATCCAGTTGGATAGTTCCGCACTGCCATGTCCGGCCAAGCGCATCCTTTATATGCATATCTATCTTTGGTCCGTAAAAAGCGCCATCTCCTTCATTTATCTTATAGGCCTTGTTGTAAGCATTGAGCGCCGATTTTAAACCCTGTGTGGCCATCTCCCATTGGCTGTCTGTTCCAATAGATTTTTCAGGACGGGTTGAAAGCTCTAGATGAAACCCTAAGCCAAAGGTGCGGTAAATACGTTCTACCAGTTTAAGCACCCCAAGAATTTCATCTTCTATCTGGTCGGGAGTCATGAAAATGTGAGCATCATCCTGATGAAAAGCCCTGACCCTGAACAGGCCGGATAATACGCCGCTCAATTCATGCCTGTGAACAAGCCCGATTTCAGCAGCCCGAACAGGCAAATCCCTGTATGAATGAGACTTCATGCCGTACAGGAGCATCCCGCCGGGACAGTTCATTGGCTTTATTGCATAGTCTGTTCCATCAATCTGGGATGCATACATGTTTTCCCGGTAGTTGTCCCAGTGACCGCTCCTCTCCCAGAGGCTGCGATTGAGCATGATCGGGGTCTTTGTCTCTACATAGCCTGCTGCCCTGTGTTCAGCTCTCCAGTAATCTATGAGAGCATTCCAGACGTCCATCCCCTTTGGGTGAAAAAAAGGCATTCCAGGCGCTTCGTCGTGAAAGCTGAAAAGATCAAGCGCCGCGCCAAGCTTCCTGTGATTTCTCTTTTTAGCCTCTTCAAGAAGATGAAGATATTTATTCAGCTCTTTCTTGCTGAAAAAGGCTGTGCCATATATTCTCTGGAGCTGGGCCTTTTTCTGATCAGCACGCCAGTAAGCTCCTGAAACCTTCATAAGCTTTACGGCCTTGATAAATCCTGTATGGGGAAGATGTGGGCCGCGACACAAATCAGTAAAATCGCCCTGCTCATAAAATGATATAGTTTGATCCTTTAACTCTGAAATCAGTTCGAGCTTATACGGCTCATTTTTGTAAAACTCTAGTGCTTCTGATTTTGAGACAACTTTTCTGTTGAATGGAATTTTTGCCTTGATTATTTTCTTTATCTCAGTTTCAATCTTCGGAAAATCATCTTCTGAAACCGGTTCCATGTCTATATCGTAGTAGAAGCCGTTTTCCACTACAGGACCGATAGTCAGCCTGGCATCCTTATAAAGGTGCACAATAGCCTGGGCCATGACATGTGCTGCGCTGTGACGAAGAATTTCCAGCGCCTCTTTGTCTTTGGGTGTTATAAGTCTTACTTTTGAGTCAGAGGCAATCTTTGTATTTAAATCAACAATTGCTCCATCGAGTTCTATGGCAACAGAATTTTGCGCCAAACCCTCTGAAATGCTCTTTGCCACGTCTAAACCTGTAGGGAGATTCTCAAAACCCTTTATGCTTCCATCAGGAAATGTTATATTTATCATTATGCGTTCACCATGTAGTTGAGACCCTTGAAAAATCGGCAGGGCAGATGCATCTAGCCTTGAAAAATCGGCCGGATTATGTTGTAAAAAGCTAAAGCGTTAGATATATAGCTTTTAAGATAAAATTTTTGGATTAAATTGGTATACAATCTTTTTCAAGAAATAATAACTCAAAAATGTTTTTCCTTTGGACAGAATATAAACATTTAGGAGAAATGGCTTCGCTGGTCAAGGAAAAAATCAGGGGGGAATTATGCCAATTAGTGAAATTTGCAATCGTGAGGTCGTGATTACCTATAAAGACAGCAGTATTGTTGAGGTGGCGAAACTCATGCGGCATCACCATGTGGGCGATGTGGTGGTAGTGGACTCCGTCGGCGACCAGTCCGTACCTGTCGGTATCATCACGGACCGGGATATTGTTGTGGAAATCATTGCCGGCGATGTTCCGCTTGGTTCAGTTACAGCAAGCGATGTGATGAGTTATGACCTGATTACAGCAAGGGAGCAGGATGGTATATGGGATACTCTGCAACGCATGCGGTCGCATGGGATAAGACGGATGCCGGTAGTCAATGAAAAGGGCGGTCTTGAAGGTATCCTGACGGTGGATGATCTGCTTGAACTCTTTTCAGATGAACTGATGTCGCTTGCTAAGGTGACGATCCGCGAGCAGGCTCGGGAGAAAGAGACCAGGGAATAGGCCGCTAATCAGCTCAGTCAACCCGATATACCAGGTCTGGCCAGGGATGATCAGGATATAAGACCTGTCTGCCGGCAGGCAGGAAAATAAAGAAAAAGGGCACTCCGCGCTAATTTGACGGAGCGCCTTTTTTTAATAAATAATCAACTAAACTACAGTTACATTTACGGCGGTAGGGCCTTTTGGCCCTTGCTCAATGTCAAATGTAACTCGATCACCCTCATTAAGGGATTTAAAACCGGATGCGATGATTGCTGAATGATGAACGAATACATCCGGACCATCTTCCTGTTCAATAAATCCATAACCTTTTTGGTCACTGAACCATTTCACAATCCCATTAGCCATAGTAACAACCTCCTTTCAAAAAAATTCTAATGGTTCCAAACTTCAGGTTGTTGCCACTTTGACAAATGGATCTTCCCCTAAGAACGAAACCGGTACGCCATCAAAGACACATTTTTACAAATAAATCTCTTTTTAAAAAAAATCAACATTTTTAAGCATTTTTCCAAAGAATTTATTGCAACTACTCAGGTTCACGGTTCCAGGGTTCACGGTTCAAGGTTGGAGAGCGATGAGCTATTCTTATTACAGAAATTTGAAAACTGGCTTTTAGTTACGGTAACTATGGAGCGAGCCGACCGTGTCGGCGGAAAAAACGGCAACACGGTTGCCTTGCTCCAGAATATGGAATGTCCGGACATAGATAAAAAAATGAGTTTTCAAATTTCTGATACTTGAGTTTTCAAATTTTAGTTGTTGATAACGGATCAATCAGAAAAAATTCCCCCTTGAGAGCATATCATTACAACAAAAAATGAAACCCCATTTCTTCAACCATGAAGGATGGGGTTTTTCGTTATGCAACCGTTTTTTAAAGAAACAAGATTCGCACAGGTTAACCTCATCCATATCCCGTTTGTTTCGATTAGAGACCACTTATCCGGTGATCTTCTAAAGGAACCGAAAGATCCCGGCACGCTTGCTCTTTCTTTAATCAAGGAGGACATATCCCATCTTACCGTGAATCTAATTTCAGGCAAGATCGTTTACAAAATGGTAGAGCTGGATATGATGCCTGCCCATCTGACTTTGTATGCATTTTTTGC
>DAOVDN010000182.1 GCA_030669465.1 Desulfobacterales bacterium
GGAGATTATATCATGAAAAAGCAGGAAGTTGATCATATATTGACAAGGATGCTTGAGGCTGGCAATAATATTTCCGATCTTAATATAACTGTCGGCAAGCCGTTTCAGGTGGAGAGTTCCGGCGAGCTTGTCCCTGTTGAAATTGACCCTCCTTTCCACGAACTAACTCCGTTTCAAACCGAAATTTTTGCCCTTAATCTGATTAATCAGGAACATCGCCTTACTGAAACACTTCTAACAGATGGTTCGTGCGATTTCTCATACGAACTTCACGGCAGGGCGCGTTTCAGGGTAAATGTCTTTTCTCAGATGAGCAACTATTCGATTATTCTGCGAAAACTGGAATCCAAAATTCCCACACGCCAGGAGCTAAAGCTTCCAAAGGCATTTGAAAAAATGTGCGCGGAGAAAAACGGGATTATCCTGATTACAGGCTCGACAGGATCTGGAAAAACAACCTCCCTTGCAGCGATTCTCAACGAGATCAACGAAACTAAATCGCTCCATGTTGTGACCCTTGAAGACCCTGTAGAATATCATCATCCGCAAAAAAAGGCCACCTTCAACCAGCGGGAGATGGGAAACGATTTTGAGACCTTTGCCAGTGGTCTCAGGGCCGCCCTCCGCCAGGCTCCCAAGGTAATTCTGGTCGGCGAGATGCGTGACAGAGAAACGCTCGAGATCGGCCTTAGCGCCGCCGAAACAGGCCACCTGGTCTTAAGCACTCTCCACACCGTGGACGCAGGACAGACAATCAACCGTATCCTTGGCATGTTCAGAACAGAGGAGCAAAACCAGATTCGCATCCGGCTTGCCGATACTGTCCGCTGGATTGTATGCCAGAGACTTCTTCCCAAGGTTGGCGGGGGACGTGTGGCCGCCTTTGAAATCATGGGGACCAATCTACGAATAAAGGATACGATCCTGCAAGGGGAATCAGAGGGCAAAACCTTTTATGAAATAATTGGCGCTGGAAAGGCCTTTGGCATGATAACCTTTGACGACTATATCGTGGAGCTGTATGAAAAAGGCCTGATCACCGAAGAAACAGCTCTGGCTTATGCTTCCCGCAAAGGAATTGTGGGCCGTGGAATCGATTCGGTCAAGAGTAGCCGTGGGGAGGCCACCACAGATATCGAAGACCTGCAGGTTGACAGTGATTACGGAAAAACGAGGAAATAATAATGGATATTGTTTGTAAACAATGCAAAAGCAAGTTTAAAATTCCGGATGAAAAGGTTCCCAAAGGTCAAATTTTCACACTTTCCTGTCCAAAGTGCAAAAGCAAAATTTCCATTGACACACGCCCGGGCGTTCCTCCATCATCTGAAGAAAAGCCGCAGCCATCAGCCACAGCAGAGCCCGTCACAAAAAAGACCATTATCGACGAAGTAGACTCCGGCACTTATGATGCATCGGAAAAACCTTTTGGTTTTCTGGAAGAGGGAACAGAGACAGTCCTTCTATGCGAGCCGAATCGGGCTGTTAGAGGCAAAATCAGGTCAGCCCTGGAAAACATAGAATATAATGTTACTGAACCGGAGTCTGATAGAGATGCCCTTAAGCAGATGCGCTTTCATGTCTTTGATCTGGTGGTGTTAAGCGAAGTATTTAGCTCCGAAAACCCGGATGAGAATAATGTCATGAAGTATCTGGAACGGCTTTCTATGGCCATACGACGGAAAATCTTTGTGGTTCTTGTTACCAACCAATCCAGCACCATGGATAACATGGCAGCCTTTAACAAGAGCGTCAATATGGTTGTGAACACAAAAAACATAGATAAAATAGGAAAAATTATCAAAAGGGGGCTGTCCGACAATGCGGTTTTTTACTGCGTTTTCAAGGATGCCCTTGTTAAAACCGGCAAAGTATAATGAGACCTTTGCAAAACGCCCCCTTTTGCTCAACTTCTGCGTCAGGCTCAAATTTTAAGCCTCGAAATACTCAATGTATTCCTACATTTAAAATTTTCGCCTTTCTTGAACTTGAACAAAATTGAGCATTTTTCAAAGGTCTCAGTTTTTTATTTTTTCATAGATGATGCGCAATCCTTCCAGGGTTAGAGAAGTATCTACCAGGTCGATGCTCTCGCAGATTTCGGCCATGCTTTTGGCCAGTCCTCCTGTGGCAATTATTTTGGGGTTGGTTCCCATCTCTGTTTTCATCCGCCTGACAATTCCATCAACAAGGCCGGCATGTCCATAAATAATGCCGGATTTCATGCTGCTCGCTGTATCTTTACCGATTACCCTTTCAGGAGGCTTAAAAATTTCCACTCTTGGCAGTTTGGATGCTTTTTTAAACAGAGCCTCAGAAGAAATCATAATTCCAGGGCTGATTGCGCCGCCAAGATATTCACCCTTTTCCGAGATGGCATCAAACGTTGTGGCTGTGCCGAAATCTACTACAACAAGGCTACCTTTATATTTGTGAAAAGCTGCAACAGCATTTACAATCCTGTCCGCGCCAACCTCTGCCGGATTGCTGTAAAGGATCGGCATCCCGGCGGCCGATTTTTCATCTACCCAGTATGGAGCGTGTCCTAAATATTTATGGCAGAATGAATCCAGAATAGTCACCATTTGTGGAACCACGCAGGAGATTATTGTTTTATCTATCTCATTAGCGTTAATATTACTTGCCGCAAAAAGATTGGACACAAGAAGGTTGAACTCATCTTCCGTAGTATTTCTTTCTGAGCGAATCCGCCAGTCTTTTAGAAGATGAGCGCCATCATAAATGCCCATTACAATGTTTGTATTTCCAATATCTATAACTAAAAGCATA
>DAOVDN010000021.1 GCA_030669465.1 Desulfobacterales bacterium
CCTCCACCTGCAGATATCACAAACCATAACAGAACTATATTTGGTGTGATTGACTTGGTGGCATCTCCCGCCATTTCCTGCTTTGTGGTCTCCATGCTTCTGAATTTTGGCAATCCCATCTGGGAGTACGTTGTATCAAGGGCTGGAGGATAATCCGTGCTTATTGATTGGTTTACCGTGACCGCCCAGGTAATTAATTTCCTTGTGCTCGTCTACCTGCTCAAGCGTTTTCTTTACGGCCCGATTATCAGGGCAATGGATGAACGAGAAAAGAAAATAGCTCTTAGCCTGGAAGGGGCGCGGAAGAAGAAAGAGGAAGCTGATCTGGAAGCGGAAGACTATCGCAGAAAAAACAGGGAATTTGATGATCGCCGCGAAGAGATGATCTCTCAAATCAAGGAAGAAGCGGAGGCCCGTCGAAAAGATCTCATAAACGAAGCCCGCAATCAGGTTGATGCCGACAGGACCAGATGGTATGGGGCAATCCGGAAAGAGAAAGAGACCTTTCTTCAGGACTTGCGCCGGCGCGCAGGAATGCAGACTTGCGCCATTTCCCGACGGGTCTTAAAGGATATGGCAGATGTTGATCTTGATGGTCAGATCATCCATCTCTTCATTAAAAGGCTCCGGAGTCTGAACGAGGATGAATTAGAGGCGCTTAAGGAATCTATACGTCAATCACCGCAAAAAATCAGCGTGCGCAGCGCTTTTAAAATTCCGGGGAAAATGGCCGGAGAAATTAAGGAAGTTCTGCAAAATCAGGCAGCCGGTCATGTTGATGTGCGGTTTGAGATTTCACCGGACCTTATATGCGGCATTGAATTGAAATTCCATGGTCGCAGGATATCGTGGAATGTAGCTGATTATCTGGAGACCCTGGAAGAGAGCTTGCTCGCAGCGCTTGAGGGTAAAGGAGGAAAAACGTAACTAATTTAACGTCTCGGAATTTCCATTTCTTTGACAGGATTAATAAGATTTACCCGCCCGCCTCGCCTGAGCACAAGCATATGAAAATCTTACCAATTCCCTTACATAAGCGCTCAATGGGTAACTTCTCAAAAACTTGGGGTATTTGTTGCCCTCCGTAGTCACGGCAACACGGTTGCCTCGATCCATATAACTTCGATTTGGAGCGAGGCAACCGTGTTGCCGGAAAGGGTTTGGATGACAAAACGGAACATCTGCCCGGACTTTTTGAGAAGTTACGTCGAGTCGTCGAGTTGTAAGGGTGATTGAACCACTCGACTAATCAACCACTTGATCACTCGACCAACTAAGCGAACTAAAGAAAGGCTTCAATACGAAACATTTGTTCAATAGAATTTACTCTACCTTCTATTTGTGTAAATTCGTGTTCATTCGTGGCTGAATAGTACGTTTATTATTTTGGTTCCCTGGACAGCGCAATAGCGCCGGTCTTTGCGATCTCCTTGATGCCTATTGGTTTCAGAAGGCTCAATATTGCGGACATTTTGCCTTCATCACCAGTTACTTCTATGGTGTAATGTTCCGGTCCCACGTCAACTACTTTACACCTGAAGATATCGACAATCCTCAGGATTTCGGCACGGTGCTCAGGTTTGGTCCTTACCTTGATAAGGGCCATCTCCCTCTGAACAAAATCCGTGCCTGTAAGCTCATATACTTTTATTACATTGATGAGCTTGTAAAGCTGCTTCATAATCTGCTCGACAACAGGAGTGTTCGCCTTGGTGACAAGGGTAATCCTTGATACAAGTGGGTCAGTAGTTTCGGCAACGCAGAGGCTTTCAATATTATAGCCTCTTCCGCTGAACAATCCCGCAATTCTGGAAAGCACACCGGGCTGATTGTCAACCAGAATCGAAAGTACATGTTTTTCTTCTGTCATGGCTAAAATCCTCCTTATCCCTAAGCTAGAAGCATATCCGTTATTGCAGCCCCTGCAGGAACCATCGGATAAACAGACTCTTCCTGCTCAACCACAAAATCCATGATCACGGTTTTCGGGCTGGACAGGCCTTCCGAAAGTACGGATTCAACCTCTTCCGGCTTTGTAGCCCTTAAACCGACTGCTCCGTAAGCCTCTGCCAGTTTTACGAAATCAGGGGAGTGCTCCATCTTCGTGCTGGAATAACGCTTTTCGTAAAAAAGCTCCTGCCATTGCCTTACCATACCGAGATACCCGTTGTTCAAAATAACAACTTTTACCGGAAGACGGTATTGCACCGCTGTCGCCATTTCCTGAATGTTCATCTGAATGCTGCCGTCTCCTGCGATATCTACTACAAGTTGATCAGGACAGGCAACTTGTGCTCCGATTGCAGCAGGAAGTCCGAAACCCATAACACCCAGGCCGCCTGAGGTAATAAAATGGTTGCTCCGATTAAAGTGATAATACTGGGCAGCCCACATTTGATGCTGGCCCACTTCAGTGGTTATAATCGCTTTGCCTTTGGTCAATTCGTAGAGTTTCTCGACAACATATTGCGGCTTGATAATATCTTTCTGTTTATATGCTAAAGGGTTTGTGCTTTTCCACTGGTCAATCTGATCAAGCCATTTTTTTCTCTTTGTCGCAAGATCGCCTAAGTCCTCCTTGTCCAAAAGCCTGTTAAGGTCGTCAAGGGTAATTTTACAATCACCTACAATAGGGATAGCAACGGGAATATTCTTGCGTATTGATGTCGGATCAATATCAATATGCACAATCTTTGCATTGGGAGCAAATGTACCTGTTTTTCCGGTAACACGGTCGTCAAAACGGACTCCGACAGCAACAATAAGATCGCAGGCTCCTGCGCACATGTTGGCTCGATATGTGCCATGCATGCCGATCATGCCGAGCCACAAAGGATCTGTGCCCGGAAATACGCCAAGGCCCATTAAGGAGGCTGTCACAGGGATTTGGGTTTTATGTGCCAGTTCAGTAAGCTCTTTTGAACCAGTTGAAAGAACAACTCCGCCACCCGCAAAAATAAGCGGCTTTTTGGCATTCTTTATAAGTTTTACTGCATTCTGCAACTGTTTCATATTCGGGTTGTAGGTAGGATTGTATGACTTTAGCTTAATTTTTTCTGGCGCTTTGTAATTTATTGTTGTGTTTGACACATCCTTTGGAATATCAATCAGCACGGGTCCGGGACGGCCGGAACCAGCTATAAAAAATGCCTCCTTAACAATTCTTGCGAGATCCTCGGTGCGTTTAACAAGGTAGTTGTGCTTGGTGCATGGCCTTGTTATTCCGACAATATCCACTTCCTGAAAGGCATCGTTCCCGATGAGCTGTGTTGGAACCTGGCCGGTAAATATAACCAGTGGAATGGAATCCATATAGGCACATGCAATTCCGGTCACCGTGTTGGTAGCCCCGGGTCCGGATGTTACCAGACATACCCCTACCTTACCGCTGGCCCTTGCATAACCGTCAGCAGCATGAACCGCTCCTTGCTCATGGCGGACCAGTATATGCTGTATATCTGTCTTTGCAAGCTCATCGTAAATGTCTATGACGACACCGCCAGGAAATCCAAAGATCGTGTCCACGCCTTCTTCCTTGAGCACTTCCATCAGGATTTGTGCGCCTGTAAGTTTCATGATAAATCCTTTCTTTTGCTGGTTGCTTGTTTCTGGTTTCTGGTTGCTTGTTGCTTGTTGCTTGTTGCTGGTTTCTGGTTGCTTGTTTCTGGTTTCTGGTGAACCACTGAACCCTTGAACCTTGAACCCCTACATGCACTTTATTTCACGACTGCTCCATCAGCGGCGGATGAAACCATGCGTGAATACCTGGCCATATATCCATGCGTTATCTTCGGTTCCGGAGGAGACCACTTAGATAATCGATCCATGATTTCTTCTTCAGATACCTTGAGCGTTATCTTTTTGCCTGGAATATCGATTGATATCAGGTCCTCTTCCTGCACAATTGCAATAGGTCCTCCCTGCATGGCTTCCGGTGAAATGTGCCCCAGGGATGCGCCTCTTGTGCCTCCTGAAAAACGACCATCTGTAAGAAGAGCAACATGGGCATCCAGTTTCATGCCGGCGATTGCCGAAGTCGGAGTCAGCATCTCCCGCATACCAGGACCACCCATCGGCCCTTCGTAGCGGATTACGATAATATCTCCTTTTCTTATATTTCCCTCCATGATGGCACGGGTCGCATCCTCTTCTGACTCAAACACCCTGGCGGGCCCTTCATGACATAGCATTTCATCAAGAACCGCAGACTGTTTTACTACACATCCATCCGGGGCAAGGTTGCCGAAGAGCGCAGCAAGACCCCCCTGGTCATGATACGGGTTGTCTACAGATCGTATGACATCATTATCGAGTATCTCTTTATCCATTATATTTTCGCTGACGCTTTTGCCTGTCACCGTCATGCAGTCATCATTGATAAGACCCGATCTTGAAAGTTCCCTGATTACTGCGCTTATACCGCCTGCACGGTTTAAGTCTTCCATGTGATATCTGCCGCCTGGACTTAGTGAGCATAGATTTGGTGTTTTCCTGCTTATTTCGTTGATCAGGTTAAGGTCAATATCTACGCCCGCCTCCTTTGCTATTGCCGTGAGGTGAAGGACTGTATTTGTTGAGCAGCTTAGCGCCATGTCCACAGTAAGAGCATTTTTAAAGGCCTTTTCCGTCATTATTTTGCTTGGAGTTATCTGTTTTTCAAAAAGATTGATGATCTCCATTCCTGCTTGTTTGGCCAAACGGATACGCGAGGCCATAACAGCGGGAATTGTGCCGTTGCCGGGCAAACCCATGCCTATGGCTTCAGTTAAACAGTTCATGGAATTGGCGGTAAACATGCCCGCACACGATCCGCATGTTGGACAAGCGGCATCTTCAATGGAAGACAGCCTCTCTTCCGGCATCTTTCCTGAAAGAACAGCGCCAACAGATTCAAAGACCGTGATAAGATCTATTTTTTCAAAGCCCTCTCTTCCAAGATGTTCTCCTGCCAGCATCGGACCTCCGCTTATTATAATGGTGGGGAGATCCAGACGTACTGTCGCCATCAACATACCGGGAACGATCTTGTCGCAATTTGTTACCATGACCATGGCATCAAATGCATGAGCCGTTGCCATAACCTCGATTGAGTCGGCAATAAGCTCCCTGCTTGCAAGGGAATATTTCATCCCAACATGATTCATGGCAATACCGTCACAAACCCCGATAGTCCCGAATTCAATCGGAGTGCCGCCCGCCATGTAAACTCCGGCCTTTACCGCCTCCACAATTTTATTCAGATGGACATGGCCCGGAATAATGGTGTTTGCCGAATTGGCAATACCTATGAGAGGCCTTTCCAGCTCGGCATCCGTATATCCCATTGCCTTAAAGAGGCTGCGGTGCGGCGCTCTTTCAATGCCTTTTTTTACAATATCACTTTTCATCGGTCCGGTCTCCTCAAAATATAGATTTTCAGATAATTCATTTCACAAGGCTAGAAGGAGAAATCCGAGTAAGGCGTACTGATTTGTACGTCGTCGAGGATTTCGACTGATAACGCAGTGAAATTATTTATCTGGAAATCTATAGGTCTCCATAAAAAAAATCCGTTACCAGTCTCAGGGCTAATAACGGATTTTTTATTTTTTAAAATTTTATAAAATTAAGCCATTATTAACCCTGTTCCTCGCAGCAGATAATTATCCCTACTACGAGGACGATAAGAGAGACCTTTGAAAAATGTTCAATTTTGTCCAAGGTCAAGAAAGGCGAAGATTTTAACCGGAGGAATACATTGAGTATTTTGAGGATTAAAATCTGAGCCTGACGCAGAAATTGGGCAAAAGGGGACGTTTTGCAAAGGTCTCTAAGATTGACAAGGTTGATAATGGTTAGCGCTCTTCTCATGATAATTGCCTTTTAAAACACTTTTTAGCAACCTTTAAAAAGATTGTCAAGTTTTTTTGTGGTTGTATTCAGGGAGTAGATTATTTATTTGTAATAATTGGGATAATTCGCTACATGTTATAAAATATACATGTCGATTTAGGGCATCCTTCATTTTATAGTTTACACTTTTTGTGGGAGAGGCATCCTGCCTCGAAAATCGTGGCTGAAAGCCACTCCCACAATAATAATGAAAAACCTGTAAATGGAAAAGATATTTATTTTCAAAAAGTGTCAACTACTTTCATACGATTATGAAGAATGCCCGATTCAGGTTTCACTTTCTTGCACTTGTATTTTTATTGAGGAGGTTAATATGTCTTTACTTAAGTCTCTCCTTTATGGTTTGAAAGAAGCTAAATACAATCCTATAACCATAATTCATAGTATGTTATATGCGGCTACAGTAACGTATTTGAGGGTGTTGAAAAATCTTCTAAAGCTAAATTCCAAATCGTTTCGCAACCACATAAGCGAAACTTATCATGGCAAAGTGGTTCGATTGGATGATGCCGCCAAATTCATTACCATTAACAAGAATATTGAACTCAGGGACTTAGATCAAGTACTTCCATATAGATATGCAAAAGACATTATACTCAAAAATCCTCAAAATATCGTGGTTTATGAATGTCCTTGCAGGGCTCAAAAAAGTGATCCGTGTAAACCGACAGATGTATGTTTGGTCGTTGGTGAGCCTTTTGCTGATCTAGCCCGTATGTTTCAACCGTTTCGTTCTCGCAGAATAACTCCGGAAGAGGCAATAAGGATTCTCAAAGAAGAGGATCAGAGGGGTCACGTCCATACGGCGTGGTTTAAGACAGCTATGCTAAATCGTTTTTACGCAATTTGCAACTGTTGTAAGTGCTGCTGTTTGGGAATGAAAGTCATGTTTGAGTACGACATGAAAACAGTTCTTCCATCAGGATATCGCGCCGTTATCGGAGAGGATTGTGTCGGTTGTGGTGAATGTGCAAAATATTGCCAATTCGATGCAATAGAAATTATCTCAATTTCGGATAACGGCAAAGAAAAGAAGAAGAGTAGGGTTATCCCTGAGAGATGTTTTGGTTGTGGAATATGCGAAAGCAAATGTAAAAGAGAAAACATTTCCCTGGTATTGGATGCTGAAAATGGGATTCCGTTGAATATCGAAGCACTGGCGCAATCAACTGAAAAGGTGGCATAAATTTAAATTATTGTTCAGACAACCCTTGAATCAGAGCAAGGACATTATGCCCCAATACATTATGATTATACCCCCCTTCCAGAATACCGAAACATCCGCCGTTGCAACGAAGCGCTGCCTTACGAACCTTTTGACCGATTTCAAAATAGTCTTCGGTTTTGAGCACCCCTCCCCAATCCTTTTCATGGTTATCAAAACCAGCAGAAATACCGATAATATCCGCCCTGCAATTCTCCATTTCCCTTGTTATCTCATCCATATAACTCTTTCGGTCATGAGATCCTGAATTGTATATACTAATATAATCTTTGTTTCCCAGGATATCGATGGTACCGTCTCCATAATGCATGTCAATGTCCAGCACGTATGCGCTTTGGATTTGATTCTTTCGTTTCAACGTCTCAATCGCTATGGCCATGTTATTGAAATAACAAAAACCCCAGGATGAACCAACAGAAGCATGATGACCTGGGGGTCGGATGAGCCCGAAACATGGTTCGGTCAACCCTTGAATGGCTGCCTGAATCGCTCCACCGGCAGCAAGAGCGGCGATAGGATAAAGACCTTCCTGTCTCACGCTGAGAATATGGTCTTTAGTATGAACGGAAGCAATGTCTGATTCAGATGCTGATTCGGCTGCCACAAACTCTACCTCAGACTCAATCACGTCCACAATGGCTTCCATTCTGCCCTGCTCGGCAGCAGGGTCGGACGTATAAACCTGATAAAAATCTTCGTGAAAAATAACCTTCATGATGTCCTCCCACTTTTTCAATGGATCAGATGTTGCTGCTATCCGATTTCTTCAATTTAGGCCACCAGATGCATATGCTTGATATTCTATACGCCATTGTCTCACCATGATAATAACAAAAGCAAAAACGCCATGTCAATATAATCGCAAACCAGTATGCAATATCCGCTAAACTTTATATTGACCCTGTCCGCCTTTTCTCTTACTCTTCTTTTAATCTATTCTGGTTCTTCGTGAATTAGTGTGAAAAATTTAATTTTAGCAAAAGGTGTAAAAATTGCGGATTTCACACAAATCCACGATGAGCTTCTATTCTTTTGTAAGGAATTCTCATATGAATTTTAGGGGCTCGGAAACAAATATTGACAAAATGCGAAATGACGCTGTCAGGATCTTTCACGCAGGCCTGAGGGCTGTTGAGCCAAATGCTGCCGTCAAAAAATATTGCAGACTTGAAAACGACAATTTTTTTATCGGAAGTAAAATTTACGATCTCTCCATGTTTAAAAATCTGTTTGTGATCGGAGCAGGAAAGGCCTCAGCTCCCATGGCTTCAGCCATAGAGGACATTCTTGGCAAAAGAATCACAAGCGGCATCGTCAATGTAAAATATAAACATGTAACCGATCTTGACCGGATCAAACTGATAGAAGCCGGCCACCCTCTTCCCGACAAAAACGGTCAACGGGGCGCAAGCGCCATCCTCAACCTTGCAAAGAATGCAGGAAAGGACGACCTGTTGTTATGCCTGATTTCAGGGGGAGGATCGGCCCTTCTTCCGCTTCCTTCTCCAGGCCTCACATTAAAGGAGAAGCAGGATACCATAAAGGAGCTTCTTTCCTGCGGTGCCGCTATCCACGAAATCAATACAATAAGAAAGCATATTTCTATGGTAAAGGGAGGAAGACTTGCAAAGGCAACTCACCCTGCCGCTCTTGCCTCCCTTATACTTTCAGATGTTGTTGGAGATGATCTAGACGTTATTGCATCTGGGCCAACTGTACCGGATTCGAGCACTTTTTTCGATTGCATGGAAATTATCAAAAAATACAACCTGGTAAAAAGATTACCCGAACCTGTTGTAAGCCATATCAAAGCAGGTGTTTCAGGAAAGGTTCCCGAGACTCCAAAGACCGGCGATCCTGCTTTTAATAAAACATACAATCAGATTATAGGAAGCAACATTGAAGCCATGACTGCCGCAAAGCAAAAAGCTGAAAGCCTGGGATACAACACAATTCTTCTTTCCTCCATGATCGAAGGAGATACAAGTGATGTCGCTCACGTTCACGGAGCAATCGCCAGAGAGATCATTAAAACCGGTAATCCCCTCCCCTTTCCTGCCTGTATCCTTTCCGGCGGCGAAACCACGGTAAGAGTCAAGGGAAAAGGTCTTGGAGGAAGAAATCAGGAATTTGCGCTGGCTGCGGCAATCGATATTGCGGGTAAGGAGAGTGTAGTGGTTCTCAGCGGCGGCACAGACGGCACAGACGGACCTACTGATGCTGCAGGCGCACTGTCTGACACCAATACCTTAAAAAGAGCAAAAGCTATGGGATTAGATCCAAACCATTTCCTTTTAAACAACGATTCATATCATTTTTTTAAAAAACTGGGCGACCTGTTTATCACAGGTCCCACCAACACAAATGTAATGGACCTGCGGATAGTGCTTGTAAGACATGATTCTAATTTCGGCCAATAACAACTGGGCATACTGTTTGTGAACTATACCTAATCATAGTCAAAATTGATGATTGTCGATTGATGATTGTCGATTTGTGGAATCGCTTCGCTCTGTCTTTTTTGTTATAAAATTAGTAGGCGTTCAGGGTTCACCGTTCAGGGTTACCTTTCTTTCGTTAACCTTCACTAACCTCTGAACCTCTGAACCTCAATTTTTTGTTTTGTAAGCATTAATTGACTTTAACATAGGATAGTGGCCGAAGTTAGAACCATGCCCTGCTTATAGCTATTTCAACTGGAATCGGATAGGAACTCTGACCCACATTTCCACCTTTTCATTACCTCTTAATCCTGGTTCAAACAACCAGTCCTTTACCGAGGCCATTGCAGTTCTGTCCAGAATCTTGTATCCACTTGATCTAAATACCAGCAAATCACCGACTTTTCCATTTCGATCAACCAGGACCTCAAGAACCACCGTGCCCTGATAACCTCTTTTTCTGGCCGATCTCGGATATCTGGGAGACGGATTTATCCGATAGAGGGGTCTGGCTTCCCGTATAACCGGCTTAGCCTGCGCTCTCCTCTCTCTGCCGCCTGTCGTCGAAACCTCGTATA
>DAOVDN010000004.1 GCA_030669465.1 Desulfobacterales bacterium
CATAATTTAAGGAGAATCATTATGCCGATATATGAATTTAAGTGTTTAAAATGTGAGGAATATTTTGAGTTGCTTGTAATGAATCAAGATGAAGAGCTCGATCTTAAATGTCCTAAGTGTAAGTCCGAGGAATTTGAGCGGATTATCAGCACTACAAACTATGCCATGGGCGACAGCTCGGGGAAGAATCAAAAGGTTAGCTCAAAGACAAGGACCTGTTCAACGGGTTCGTGTACTACTTATGAGATACCAGGGTGTACAAGATAGCGCACCTTCGGTGCGGACATAAGTGCTTTGGTGCAACAATTTTCTGGATTCCCGCGGGAATAACGGACAATAAAATACAATTGTCATTCCCGCGAAGGGAATCCAGGAGCTACTATCCGAACTTTTTGAGAAGTTGCGATGATTGAAGGTATTCTATTACAGGTTTTGTTGCAAAAGAAATCGTTGTAAGTACTCTTGGAATACTCTATGTTGCTGAAGAGGAGGAACCAGACGCTCTTAAAAAAGCGCTTTTATCATCTGATATGACGCCGCTTTCCGCTCTTGCAATGATGATCTTTGTGCTTTTATATCTGCCATGCCTGGCAACAATAGCAACCATCAAACGGGAGACCGGTTCCTTTAAGTGGGTTGCCTTCAGCATTGCATACAGCACCCTGCTTGCATGGGTTGTGGCATTTTGCGTCTATCAGGGTGGAAAAATTATAGGGTTTAGCTAAGGGACTCTAAAGCCATGCCGTCATTTGAACCTGCCTACATTGAAACTTTTAAAAAGGGGTTGCTCAGGAAAAAGGTAACAAAAGCCTATAAAATTTTGAGCTCCTGCGTCCTTTGCCCAAGAAAATGCAAGGTTGACCGCCTTTCCGGTCAGACCGGTATATGCAAAACAGGTAAAAAAGCATATGTTTCAAGCTATAATCCTCATTTTGGAGAAGAGGCTCCGCTTGTTGGAACTAATGGATCAGGCACCATTTTCTTTACACACTGCAATCTTTTGTGTATCTTTTGCCAGAATTACGATATCAGTCACGAAGGCCGCGGCGAAGAGGTATCTGATGAAGATCTGGCCGGTATGATGCTGTCTTTGCAAAATGCAGGATGTCACAATATCAATTTCGTCACTCCATCCCATGTTGTACCCCAGATACTCTCAGCCGTTGAAATAGCTGTCAGGGGGGGACTTTCTATTCCATTGATCTACAACACAAGCGGTTATGACAGCATTGAAACCTTGAAACTGCTCGAAGGCGTGTTTGATATATATATGCCTGATTTCAAATTTTGGAATCCTGAAATTGCATGGATCGTCTCCAAAGCCAAAGATTACCCTGAGGTTGCACGCAAAGCGTTAATTGAGATGCACAGACAGGTCGGAGATCTTGTCATTGATAAATCCGGCATTGCCAGACGGGGACTTTTGATACGGCATCTTGTACTGCCGGCCGGATTTGCAGGAACCCGCGAAATAATGAGATTTATTGCGCGCAATCTTTCGCGGGACAGCTATGTAAATATAATGCCGCAGTACAGGCCGTACGGCAGAGCCTCCGAGGTAAAGGAACTTGCTGCTCCAATTACACAAGAGGATTATGAAATAGCATTGCGGGAAGCGAAGGAAGAAGGAATTACAAGGCTCGACAGGCCGAGGCGCGTCTTTATGGTGTGGTAAAGCTTAATTTAATGGAAAAAATATTTGCTATAGGCGATATACATGGATGTTTCGATAAATTACGCTCCCTTATGGATAAAATCGATATAGATATTGATCGTGACATTATTGTATTCTTAGGAGATTATATTGACCGGGGCCCAAGTTCATTTGAAGTTGTGGAGTATTTGATAGATTTGAAAAAACACTTCCGAAAAAGTGTATTTTTAAAGGGCAATCACGAAGAGATGCTTGAGAAATACCTCTCAGGATATAATAAACTTGCCTTTCTCGTTAATGGGGGACAAGAGACTCTGGAAAGCTACATGAAACATAGCCGCATTTTCGGCGCTTCTCCGATCCCACATGAACACCTTGAGTTTTTTGAATCACTTCTTCTTTTTTACGAGACCGATAATTACATATTTGTACATGCAGGATTAAAGGAAAATGTTCCGCTTGAAATGCAGGAACCTTTCGATCTTCTCTGGATACGCAACAGTTTTATCCGGTCGGATTACGATTTTGGAAAGCTGGTTATATTCGGACACACGCCTTTTCCTGAACCACTTGTACAACCTAACAAAATAGGAATCGATACCGGTGCGGTATACGGCAACAAGCTTACCTGTATTGAATTGCCCGGGCAGTTATTTTATAATGCATAGATTAAGGGAAAGAATTATCTTAAAAACTATAGTTATCACGGCAATTCTGCTAATTATATGCAGCAGCGTTGCTTTGGCTGAACGTCTTACAGTTACATCTAAGGTGGCAAATATCCGTTCCGGACCCGGAACCGGGTATGAAATCCTGTGGAAAGTTGAAAAATACCATCCTCTTTTTGTTCTCAAAAAATCAGGCCGATGGTATTATTTTCGTGATTTTGAGGGAGACAGAGGGTGGATACATAAATCTCTTGTCCATAAAGTTCAATCGGTCATTACAAATAAAGCAAAATGTAACATTCGATCCGGCCCGGGCACTGGTTTTGAAATATTATTCACGGCTGAAAAAGGAATTCCATTTAAGGTCATAAGACGTAAAGGCAACTGGATTCATATCCAGCATGCTGATGGAGACAAAGGGTGGATTCACAAGTCTCTGGTATGGTAAAAAAAGAAATACAAGCTATGGAGGTAACATGGCAAAAAAAAGAATAAAGCGGAAACAGCTCCTTAACGAACCTGACAGGTTTATAACTTTTTCAAGCAGACTGCTTCAGTTTGCCGTAAAGTATAAAATTCAAATATCATGCGCCGCAGGTGTAGTTCTTGCCTTTATAATTGTCATTTCAGGAATGCGATATTTTTCAAATAAGGCCGAAGACAGGGCCTTTGCCATGCTGGAAGAGTGCATATCCAAATATGAAACTATTATGAAAGAGAATGCGCCTGACAAGGCTTATGTTGGTGTGGAAAAGGATTTCCACCTTATTCTGGAAAAATATTCGAGAACAGATGGCGGAAAACTCGCAAGGGTTATATATGCCAATATTTGCTACAATGCAGGTGATTCTGACAGAGCAATAGCGCTGTATAATAAAGCGCTTTACGACTTTGATGATAATCAGTCTTTTAAAGCTCTTATATTGAGCAGCCTCGGTTACTCCTATGAAGAAAAAAAAGATTACAGGAAAGCGGCAGACTATTTTGAAATGATTGCTTCGGGGCCTGATTCTATCATGAAAGATGAAGCTTTTTTCAACCTGGGACGGCTTTATGCTGCAATGGGTGAGAATGACAAAAGCAGAGATGCTTTTAAAAAGATCATCTCTGATTATACTGATTCCATATATATTGAGTTGGTAAAGGAAATAGCAGGATATAGACTTTCAGATAAATAATTTCACTGCGTTATCGGTCGAACTCCTCGACAACGTACTTACATGTACGCCTTACTCGGAGTTCTCCCTCTATCCTTGTGAAATGAATTATCTGAAAGTCTATAGCTGATTTTAAAAAAAACAGCCAACCGGAAAATTTCCGATTGGCTGTTAAGGAGAAAAACAGATGAAAATTATTAACTTGTTTTTAGATGATGCAACTATCTTGCCATGCTATAACATAATATTTAAAATTATTTAAGCAGCCTATTTAATGCTCGAAATTTCAATAAGTTGTGCTTTAAAACAAGTAAAAAATCATTTCATTTTTTGCGTCTCGATATTCTAAAACAAGATACATTGTTCAAATTTTTGAACCGCTTTTTTTGGCAAATGGCTAACATCTGTTGTTATCTAAAGAATAGATCGATAAAACCCGCCGTTATCTAAGCATTAATTTCCGCTCATGCCCAGGTTCAAGATTTTGAACCCGAATTATGAAAACCCTGATAATCGATAACTATGATTCCTTCACTTACATTCTCAAGCAATATGTTGGGGAGATAGGTGGTAATCCGGAAGTTTGTTTTAATGACAAAATTACCGTTAATCAGATTAAACGAATAAAACCAACTCACATCATTTTGTCTCCTGGGCCTGGTACCGTTGAAGAACCAAAAGACGTTGGTATAATGTTTGATGTAATTAAGGCGTTTTATAAAAAGGTCCCCATTCTAGGTGTCTGTTTAGGTCATCAGGCAATTGCCAGATTTTTTGCCAGTCCGAACATACCATTCGGTACGGGCATGGGAGGAAAGATTGTTCGTGCACCTGAAATAATGCATGGAAGAAGGTCGAAGATTTATCATTTAAATCGAGGAATTTTTAAAGGAATCCACAACCCTTTTGAGGCCATGCGTTATCATTCATTAATTATCGATACACCATTTTGGATAAATCCGGATATCGACGTAACTGCCCATACGTCTGATTTTTTAATTATGGGAATTCAACATAATAAATATCCTGTTTTTGGTGTTCAATTTCATCCGGAAAGTTTGGGGACAAAAGAGGGAAAGAAGATAATTCGTAATTTTTTAAAATATTAGTAGCCGTTCACGGCTTGAAACTTGAAATTGGAAAGTAGAAATTTGGGAGAAATTAAATTAGAAATTGGAAATTAGAAATTGGGAAGAACAGTACAAAAGCATGAAAGCCAAATTTCCAATTTCTATTTTCTAATTTCAACGTTCCGTGAACGCTTACACATATTAATATGATTTACACCCAAAAAATCCATTTCGGCCAACATTTCAATCTCAAATTATTTTCCGGCCACGCAAGTCGAGAAGGTTTTTGTATTTTACACACCGGCGCCCTATACCGTATGGTACAGGGCGCCGGTGTGTCATCTGAAAAATGGACGATTGTAGGATTGAATCCAGGTCATGGGCACGTTGGAAAAATCGGTTATCTTGCCTACCCAAACCCCACCCTCAAAAACGATATTCCGGATAAACGGTTTTATGGATTTGACTCATTGTTACATTACAATCATCAAACAGGTAAAGCGTTTGTGAGGTATATAAAGGAATCGGATACAAATAAATGGAATAATATAATTGCCCGAAGGCACGCAATCGATTGCGCGCCTTCGGGTTTCCGAACATCAGGCCGGCTCCGGCAATCCGTCACCAAATCTGAGTACATCAAAAAAATCAAACAAATCAAAAAACTCCTTGCTGCCGGTGAAATTTATCAGATATGTTATTGCATTCGTTTCCGTAAAAAATTTGAAGGTAATCCATATGCCCTATTTTTAAAATTGGCTGAAGTAAATCCCGTTAACTTTTCCGCTTATTTAAATTGTAGGGATTTTCAAATTATCAGCGCTTCACCTGAACGGTTTTTTAAAGTTGAAAATGGGAAAATTATCACTCAGCCCATTAAAGGAACGGTCAACAAAAAGGGCGGTAAAAAGTCACTCGACTATTTATTAAATAGTAAAAAAGAGCGTGCAGAACTCGATATGATTACTGATCTCGAACGAAATGATGTTGGAAAAATTTGTAAATATGGAACTCTTAAACTCAAAAAGGAACGCGAACTTCTTGAATTAAAAAATCTTTGGCATGCTTATTCAGAAGTTGAAGGCCATCTGCCGGATGATATAACGCCTGACCAAATTATCGAAGCTATGTTCCCCGGTGGATCCGTTACAGGCTGCCCAAAAAAAAGAGCGATGGAGTATATTGAGAAACTTGAAGGATTACCACGTAATATTTTTACGGGGTCAATTGGATATGTTTCCGACGGGGTGTCCAATAGGGGCGCCAACTGGAAAATGGATTTTAATATCGCGATTCGCACCGCCCTTGTAAAAGATGGATACATCGAATACTGGGCTGGAGGTGGAATAGTTGCAGATAGTGATCCGGAAAGAGAATATAAAGAATGTATGCTAAAGGCGGAGAAGTTTTTGGAGCTGCTAAAGACATGATAATTTCAATTAATGGTAAAATCATAGATGAAAAACAGGCGTGCATGCCCGTTGCAAGCAAAGCGTTTCTTTTTGGATATGCTGTTTTTGAAACTATTCGAACGTATAACAAAAAAGTTTTTCGCTTAAACGATCATCTGGCACGCTTATATATGTCTGCAGATATTATTGGTCTTAAACCAAAGTGGACATTTAAAAAAACATACGCTGAAGTTGTTCGAGTTTTAGATAAAAGCAAATGGAAGGAAGCAAGAATTAGAGTAATTCTCACTATAAAAGAGCTTATTGTGATGATGGAAGAATTAAAAGAGAAGCCGGAAATAATGTATAAAAAAGGGGTTAAGTTAGTTTCCTTTCACGGTAAGCGCAATATACCTAATGCAAAAAAATTGGCGGATACATTTTGTTATTTAGCAAAACAACATGCTTTAGATTGCGGGGTATATGAATCCCTTTTAGTTGACCAAAAAACATATGTATGGGAATGTGCTTATGCTAATATTTTTTGGGTAAACGATGGAAAACTTCGCACTACCAATAAAGAAATTTTATTTGGAATTACAAGAGAAGTTGTAGCCAAACTTGCTGATGAATGCATATTTGAAGAAATTAAATACAAATCTTTACTCAACGCCGATGAAGTTTTTATTACTCAAACTACGAGTGGAATACTGCCAGTGGTTGAAATTGACGGACGTAAAATAGGCGCCGGCCAACCTGGACCAGTTACAAAAAATTTGATGAAAAAATTTCAGCAATTAAAATGATTTTTTCTAAACCTCAAATCATGGGCATTCTTAACGTCACTCCTGATTCATTTTCAGATGGTGGAGATTTTTTCAGAATTCAAGATTTCCACCACAGCGGGCGAGCAGAACTCAGGATTCGACAGTTGATTGAAAACGGAGCTGATATTATTGATATTGGTGGTGAATCAACAGGTCCAGGATCAAAAGACGTCAGTTTAGAAGAAGAAATGAGGCGCATAAAACCTGTCGTTGACTATATTGCTAAAAATAATCCGGCTGAAAAAGTTTTGTTTTCTATCGATACTTACAAGGCACCTATTGCTGAATATGCTTTGGAAAATGGCTTTCAAATTGTAAACGACGTTACAGCTTTACGTGGTGATCCAGAGATGATCGACATTTTAATCAAGCATAAGCCTTACGTCATTTTAATGTATGCCAAAGATAATACTCCACGCACTACAACAGAGTCTATTGAATACGATGATGTAATTGCAAGCATTAAAACCTTTCTTGTTGATCAGATTAGTCAACTGGTTGAAGCAGGATTTCCTGAGAAAAAAATCATTATCGATCCAGGTATGGGTACGTTTGTTTCTGCAAATCCAAAATACAGTCTTGAAATTATTGAACGTTTGCCGGAACTAAAAACATTAGGTTATCCGATTCTCGTCGGTGTCTCACGTAAATCGTTTTTGGGCGGCAAACTCGAAGAACGCGATCAGCCTTCTGTTGAATGGAGTATAAAGGCAATTCAAAATGGAGCCGGCATCATACGTATACATAACGTTAAACTCATCAAAAAAGCCCTTCAACAGAAATTTAAATGACCGATTCCATATTTTTTTATTTTCTGGCTGAGCCCGCTTTTCCCGATGCCGAGTAATTCTGCGGCATGAGATTGAACATTATTTGTCATCATCATGGCCCGTTCGATCATCTTCATCTCAACCATAGCAAGGCTTTCATATAGTTTTGCATTTGCAGGTATTCCCTCAAGGTAATAAGGGGTGTAAACATTTTCTCTAAAATCCTTTGGAAGATCAGATACTCTTATGGTCTCACCGGAGCACATGATCATGGCCCGTTCGATCACATTTTCCAGTTCACGAACATTTCCGGACCACCTGTAATCATAAAAGAGGCGTTCAACTTCCCTGTCAACACCTGTTACAGGAATATCTGATCTGCGTTCGTTCCCATATTTCTTTATGAAGTGACTAACCAAAAGGCGTATATCTTCCGGATGCTGTCTTAAAGGAGGCAAAACAATGTGTACAACATTTAGCCGAAAATAAAGGTCTTCCCTGAATCGTCCCTCGTCAACCTCTTCTCTTAACTTTTTATTTGTAGCGGCAATAATGCGGATGTTGACGGAGACCGGCTTAACACCGCCCACCCTTTCAAAAACTTTTTCCTGAAGAACGCGCAAAAGCTTTACCTGAAGGTTTTGTGAAAGCTCGCCGATTTCATCAAGAAACAGAGTTCCTCCATCAGCCAGCTCAAACCGCCCTTTCTTCATGGCTACAGCGCCGGTAAACGCTCCTCTTTCATGCCCAAAAAGTTCGCTTTCAAGAAGATTTTCAGCAAGAGCGCTGCAGTTAACCGCAACAAAAGGCTTTTTGCGCCGCTCGCTGTTAAAATGAACGGCCTTTGCCACAAGCTCTTTGCCTGTGCCGCTTTCACCTTCGATCAATACTGTTGCAGTGGTCGGCGCAACTTTCCGGATTGTTTCAAAAACATCCCGCATTGCTTTACTCTTTCCAATAATGTTTCCGAAACTGTATTGAGATTCGATAGCCTTGCGAAGATACCTGTTTTCCTTAACCAACCGGTACATCGCAATGGCCTTGTTCACATAAATGATCAGCTTCTCATTTTCAAAAGGCTTGAGTATGTAATTGTAAGCGCCTTTCTGCATCGCCTCCACCGCTTTTTCCACGGTACCATATGCTGTCATCATTATGACCGGAAGGTCGGGATCTTTGGTTTTGATATTCTCAAGGAGCTCAATGCCGTCCATGGAAGGCATTTTCATATCTGTAAGCACCAGATCAACATCTGAATTTTTCAGTATTTCAAGCGCCTCATGTCCGCTGTTTGCAGTTAAGGTCTCAAACCCTTCTTCTTCCAGAACAGCGCTTAATATGACCAGATAATTTTTTTCATCATCTACAATAAGGATGGTTTCCATTGCTATACGCCTTATGATAGGCGGGCTTGGTTCTAACTTCGGCCGCTATTCTATGTTAACGTCAATTAATGTTTACAAAACAAAAAAATTGATGATCCCCGGATTGTTGATTGTTGATCCCCGGATTGTCGATTGTTGATTGTCGATTGTTGATTGAAGATTGAAGGTCGTCTCTAAATCATCAATCGACAATCGACAATCCGGGGATCAACAGCAATTCTAATTTTGAAGAATAACACTCCCTACCCCCCCCCTCAAGGGGGGAATCCTTCCGTTAAATTCCCCCTTTGAAGGGGGATAAGGCCTGCCCGCCATCGCTCTTGCCCAAAGGAGGCGGTCAGCACCGCTCAAGGCGTTCGCTCAGGCGAGGCGGGCGGGGGGATGTAACGCACAATTGTAAAAGAAAAAATGCCATAATTAGAATTGCTGGGGAATCAACAATCATCTTGTTATCTCATACAGAATATGACATATTTTTTGTGTTTTTCCTCAACCAGCCTGCCGGCCAGGCAAAGAGTCACAGTTATACGTCAAAACCTGGGAGGTTATGTCATGAAACAGATCCGGCGAAAAATGTTGTTTGTCTTCATAGTCCTTTTCGCATCTGCAACATTTATGGGCTGCGCCCACATGGTTGGTGAAAAGAAAGAACTGGTTGTCATCGCAACAAGCGAGGCATTTAAGAATTTCAGAGGTGAATACGAAAATACTGAGTATTTCAAAAAACATAAACCAGCATCTCTTGCTGTGCTTCCATTCCGGTATTCGAAACAAAAAAGCTATTCCATCGATTTCGACTCTGAAAATCCGGGCAGTATCGTCAGACGCGGGATGTACAACCACATCGCTTCTTTACCCTTTAAAGACCTGGAAATCTTCAACACCGACAAACGCCTTAAGAATGCCGGACTTACAGATATCCGGAAGATCAACGAGATTATTGCTAAGAACCCGGGGAAACTGAAGAGCATTCTCGGCGTAGATGCTGTAGTATCAGGCGAAGTGACCCATTTTGACCGCATTTTCGCGGGAATCTACTCCCAAGTGGCAGTAGGCTGTGAAGTAAAGATGTGGGATTTGAAAACCGGTAAGCTTCTGTGGCGAGCCAGGCATGTCAGTCGCGCACACGCAGGCGGCTTATCTCTCAACCCCATCGGTCTTGCCATGGCCACTGTAGCTTCTGTCTGGAATCTGCGTGGTACCGAACTGCTCAGCCAGACCGACGAGCTTTTTCGAGAAATCGTTTCAACCATCGAGCTGCCTGAATCAGCTCTATTTGCTCAGACGCCTGCCCCGCAGATCAATCTGTTTGCTGCTATCAACACAGGAAAACCGTTCACAATTGGAAAAAAAGCCGGCTTTCGAATTATAGGCGACCCTGAATGCTCGGCTTACGTGGACCTGGGCGACTACAAATCCGGCATCGAACTGACTCCTGTCGCCAAAAATGTGAAGCAGGCACTGCAGGCAGAGGTATTAGAGGCTATCAAAAAGAACTATAAAGATACAGGTCATACCCTGACACCGCAGCTCATAGCAGCAATCAAAGAGGGACTGGCCTCACGTGAAATCTACGAGGGAAGTTATACTGTGGAGAGCGACGAGCAGGCTTACGGCCTGCTTGCCAAGGCCTATCTTGTTAATTCAGCAGGAATCCAGAAAACAGCGATTGATGCTGCCAACAACGTTGACATCGACAGTCGTTCGCCACAGGCCCCGACCGGTTTGGCTGCCGAATCTTTAGACAACAAGATCAAAATAAGCTGGTCCCAAAACCCTGAGGACGATCTGGCCGAATATGAGATATGGTCAAGCTCTACTCCTCTAAGCGGTTATATATTCACCGCCAAAACCGAGAAAAATGAAGCTTTAATCGAAAAACTGCCCAACTTCACCCGGATCTATGTTAGGGTCAAAGCAGTGGACAGAGCGACCAATGCAGGCGTGTTCGGCAAATATATCGAAGCCGTTCCCCTGCCAATACCTGGCCTTTATGATCTGCCGCAACCTGGTCCTGCTCTGGAAGGGGAAATCAGTGAAAAAATCCTGCTTGTTTCTGAAAAAAACCCATATACTGTGCTTTCCGATCTTCTGGTTGCACCTGGTGGCGTCCTCTGCTTAGAGCCCGGCGTTGAAATTTTGTTTGCGCCGGACACAGCTCTTACCATCGCCGGTGGGGATTTTCTTGCTTACGGAACCGAAGATAAACCGATCCGCTTTGCTCCCAAAGCGACTGGCGCCGCACCAGGTGCCTGGCGGGGAGTGATTCTGGAAGGCGCAAAGCGATCCTCACTGTTCAATGTGATAATTTCAGAGGCGGAAACCGGCCTGACCATAATCGACAGCGCTCCGACCATTACAGCATCAACCGTAACCGGATGTTCTCAGGCCGGTCTTTACCTGAAGGACGGGGCCAGGCCGAACATTACCTGCTCGGTTTTTACGGCCAACGAAGGTCAGGGGGGAGTCGTTATCGAAGGCGAGGGTCTGGCTCCTGTTATTCACAACAACATCTTTAAGAACAACAATCCTTTTCAGGTTCAAAGCTACGCTCCCATAGAGATCGACCTGACAGATAACTACTGGGGCTGCCCGGAACCGGAAGCAGACCTGTTTCTAGGCAACATCATATGGAAGCCGGCACTATCAGTACCGCCGGAGTGTAGTCAATTGAAGATTGAAGATTGAAGATTGAAGGAATAAATAAGGGAGCATCCGCAGTTTCTGACTAAGTTGCATTGTAAACAGCACAGAGGCCGTTCATTACGGTGTTGGTGGGTGTAACCACAGTTTCTGACTAAAACGAATTTTATGTGTATTTAAGGTTATTATTGAGTCGGAAGTCGGAAAAATAATATTCTTCACAGCCAAAATTACGTTCTATAGCCTCTTTTTGGCAGGAGAAAAGGCGCTATAGATTTTCACAGATTAAATTTCACAACTGTAACCTATTAACCTATTAAAATAACAAAGGTTTTGTTAGAGAATCTTGCAATTATTTATGTGAACATCTATAGTCGAAAACTGCGGATGCTCCCATAAATAGTCAATCTTCAATCTTCAATCTTCAATTTAATAAGAGGTATCTATGAAATCCAAAATGAAATATATGTGGATTGTCCCGGTCTTTGTTGGCGTCTTCTTTCTCTGCCGGCCATCCTGTGCCCAGGACCCGGCTCTGGAACAGATAGGTAATTTCGGAACAATCGACTGGGTCGGACAGAAAGTTGCAGCCAAAGGGATCGGAGCTACTCCTGAAAAGTATTACGGCAAACCACAGGCGCGTCCGATGGCTCAACGCGCTGCCATAACGGACGCCCGAAGAAATCTCCTGGAAGTTATCAAAGGTGTACATATCGACTCAACAACTACGGTGGTTGATTATGTAGTCCGGGACAACACCATCGTTTCCAGGGTCAAAGGTGAGCTGAAATTATCCAGCGTGGATGACATCCGGTACCTCAGCGACGGCCGGGTAGAAGCCAGCGTAAGCATACCCCTTACCGGGCACTTGGGAGAAATCCTTATGCAACTTGCTGCGTGGTCTCCGGAAATACCGGTCGAGGCTTTGCCCATGCCGGAAGTGGAGAAGCGTATCCGCAACCTGGAGGATCGCGTCAAGGCCCTAGAGGATAAGCTCACAGGTCTTAAAAGACTTACGTCCGACCAGAAAGAGACGATTATCCTCTTCCGGCAGTTTGTTGATGCCTGGATGGACCACATGACAAACGGCCCCTCCCTAATACAGGCCGGCTATGTATCGGATAGGGAACTTTCACCTCTGAATAAAAGACTTAAAGAACAGGAAGCGCGTCTTGCAGAACTTTCCGCCAGGCTTGAAGAGATGGCTGGACGTCTATCAGCGCTTGAGACATCCGGTATCAAGTCTCTCCCTAAAGCCGGAGTCGCAGGGCATAGATCTTCTCTTCCATCGTATACCAGTCTTGTAATTGATGCCCGTCGGACAGGCTTTCGGCCATGTCTTAAACCGAAAATTTTCGGCCGGGGAAACCTTCTTTACCCGGGCGAGTACGTGGATTTACAAAAAGCTGTACGCAACGGCTATGTGCGCTACTACCGCAAAATAGGCCGGGCTCAGCAAAGCACGCGCGCAGGCTCTCTCCCTTACACCGTCAAAGCCAAGGGGACCTGGAGAGGCAAACGCAACCTGGGCATTGGGGCAGAAGAATACAACGCGCTGAAAGCTCTCACAGAAACGCCTGGTAACTTCTTGACCGACTGCAAGGTGGTCATTGTTTTTTAAAAAAAGAACTATCACGAAAGCACGAAAAATTAAAAACACGAAAAAGAATGGTAACCGTTCAGAGGTTCAGAGGTTCTGGGTTCTGGGTTAATGAAGGTTAACGAAAAAAGGTAACCCTGAACGGTGAACCCTGAACCTGTGAACAACTACAAAGAATGTTAGTAACTTGATTTCCAGGTCTTATTTCGTGTTTTCGTACTTTCGTGTTTTCGTGATTAATTTTGAGTAGTTTCTTAGGTCGAAAAAATGCACAGAAGATACTTTCTAAAGCTTTTGGGCAAGAGCGTCTTTCTTTCATCCGGTTTGCTGGCCTGCCCCTCTTTTGGATGGCCGGATAGCGCTTTTGATTATGCGCTTGAAGGGCAGGATCTGATCCAGAAGAAAAACTTTGCCGAAGCGGTCGATCTGCTTAAAAAATCCGTATCTATAGATCCGGGCAGCGACTGGGCATATGGTCTTCTTGGTCGTGCATACCTGGGGCTCGGACAAAAGAGCATGGCTGTGGCTGCATTCAGAGAGGCTGTCCGTCTGAACCCTCATGATACATACTCCCGTATGATGATCGAGATTATTACCCAAAAGCCGATACCAAGATTAAAGAAAAAGAAAAAACCTCTTTCCGCCCTTGAAAAGGAAGCTTATCAAGAAGAGGCCATGATGAATGGCAGGCTTCGGGCTGAAAAGGGGCTTGGATATCATGTAAAACGCGTTGTCATAGATCCGGGACACGGAGGATTTGATTCAGGAGCGGTCGGCAAAAGCGGGTTAAAGGAAAAAGACATAACATTGGACCTTGCGTTAAGGCTGCATGAAAAACTAAAAAAAGACGCAAAAGTCAAATCCTTTCTAACCAGAACAGGTGATTATTATATGCCTTTAAGCGCTCGCACCGTTACCGCCAATCAGTTCCAGGCAGATCTTTTTATCAGCATACATATAAATGCAAACAAAAATAGAAAACCTCATGGATCGGAAACATATTTCTGTTCGGAAAAGGCTTCAAGCGCTGAAGCTGAAAAAGTTGCGGCCATGGAAAACTCGGTGCTCAAATTTGACGAGCCTTACAAGAAAAAACCGGGTTATATAGACATTGAGGAGATTCTGTTCAAGTTTGAACAAAAGCTTAACTGGAGTGAAAGCGGAGTGTTTGCAAAAGCT
>DAOVDN010000167.1 GCA_030669465.1 Desulfobacterales bacterium
AAGTCAGATTCTTCGTCGCTTCGCTCCTCAGAATGACAACTTGCGCTGTAGTGTTAATTGGCAACTTCTTTTGAGGAAAGATCCTGAACAGAATTAACCAGATCCTTGAGTGGGAAAGGTTTTGCGAAAACAGTATCAAATTCGCTATTCTCACAGAGCCAGGGTGTTCCAGAGAAACCTATAATCGGAGTATATGGTCTATCGGAATTGCGTATGTGCTTAGCAACATTATTGCCATCTATTCCCGGCATCAATATGTCGGTGATGACCAAGTCAAAGCAGCCGTCGTCAAACTTTTTAATTCCCTCTTGCCCGTCCGGGGCAATTTCAACCTTGAAACCGGCTCTCGTTAATGCCAACCGAACTACATCCAGAATCATCTTTTCGTCATCAATAACTAAAATATGGTGCATGGTATAAATATGGTAGTTGTTTAAGGTATGTGTTGCTTTCAAGTTTGAGTAGATCACCATGAACTTACATTTATGGAGCTGGAGGTTAAATAAGGGGTCAGTTTAATTGTGTCAAACCGAAAGAAAAGGATTTAGATCAAAGTTATAAACAAGTTATTAACAAAACATATATCCTTGGTATAGTTAACTATTCTTCAGTATTAACTGCTAAGCATTCAAAAACACATCCTTTTTTGAGCTTAGCCTTTTCTTAATTATTTCAAAAAGATCCTGTATAATACCGAGTTTTGAACAATTTGAACAAAAGGAATTTTCTTTGAAAATCTCACGAAATCTTTAATTTTCATTCCCCCACCCGCTCTAAAACCCCTTAAGCAGAATTCTGCGGAAGCTATCATCATAGCCTGTAAATTAGCGTCCAAAGACCGTCCTTGATAAGTCCCTGTAATTACGCTGATCTGGACGATTGGACGATCAGACGATGATTTTTACAACTTTATTATGACGCTTTATTTTCCAGCCGCCGAGTATGCGTGCGTAAATTCCGGTATGTAATTCTTTTTCATCCTCCTTTTGGTTTGTTAATCCTGACCTTTCACTTGTTAATACATGCGTGCGGCAATTTTTCTTTCACTTTTTTACGAAACCATCATTATTGCTTATACCCGATTTTTCTCAGCAACTCCTTTCGCTCCCGGATATCCTCTGTTGTTTCGATACCCTTTGAGGAAAACCCGTCAATAACACCAAGTATTCCCCGCCCCAGTTCTGTTTCGGCAATAAGCACCTCAACAGGATTAGCTGTTGCGCAGAAAATTCTACACACTTCAGTGACATTTTTTATGGCATTCAGGACATTAACTGGAAACAAATCCTTCATAAAAATGATGAAACTGTGACCGGCTGAAATATTGAACGCGTTCTTTTTTGCCAGTTCAATCAGTTCATCATCTGTGCCGGCATAACGCACAAGACAGGCCTCAGAGGCTTCACAGAATGCCAGGCCGAATTTTGCCATTGGAACCGCATTGACCATAGCCTCATAAATATCTTCCACAGTTTTGATAAAGTGGGAATGTCCTAAAATCATGTTAGACCCGTCTGGTTTTTCGATTTTTACTGTTTTAATTTCCATATATCCTCCTTTTCTACACCATCCCAAGCTCCTTCATCTTCTTTTCTATCGCTGCCTGATCCATGAAGCCCATCCGACGTCCTGTTTCCTTACCCTTTGCATCAAAGAAAATGAGCGTAGGGGTGACCCGAATGCGGTACTGCCGGCTTAAATCCTTCTCCTGAGTTACATCAATCATCATGACATTAACCTTGCCCTGGAATTTATCATTTAAGGCATTCAATACCGGTCTGAGCTGGAGGCAGGGTATACAACGATCGGAGCTGAAATCGACTAAGGTAGGCTTCCCGCTTGAAACAGCCTTCAACAAATCTTCTTTGTTGGAAGGCGCCAGGCCTTCAACCTTTACCTGGAGCAGGTTTTCCTTAAAAATTCTTATGTCTGCCTTTTGATACAACCTGTCCAACAAACTCGCCAGGACTTCCTGCTGCTTCCGGGTCAGGATAAATCTCTGGATAGGTTCTTTGACCTCGGAGATTGGTTTGTCGCCAAACTCTTGCTTGTGTTGATGGTAAAAGGCCGCTATTTCATTCTCACTGACCTTAAGCTTTTCCCCTATTTGAGATGCCAGAAGGGTCTGAACGGCTTTCACTATTTGTGGCTCCGAAATATCCTGGCCGGCATCCTGGTTTAAAAATCCTTGCCTTGCGGCCTCTTGAACCAGGAGCTTCCGGGAAATGAGATGTTTTAGTAATTTTTCGGGGCTCTTTGCAAAAGCCATTTTCGTGGTCTCCGGAACTTCTTTTAAAAATTCATTATAATCCGCAAAATATATTTTTTCTTGATTGACTTCCGCCACCACAGGGTTTTCGTTCTTTTTCCGGCAGCCGGAAATCAAAACCAGGTGCAAAGCAGCAATCAAGACCGAGATCAGTACGAATGCATAGAAATTTCTTAAAATCATGTGAGCGTTTTTCCTTTCCATATTCATAAGGCTCCTCTACTTAGCAAAGAATGGGTTGACAATGAAATAAATACCCAGAAATCCAATAAGAATGCCTGCGCTCTTGCGGAACCAGTTTCCTGCTCCTTGCCAGGCCCTGTTTTCAAGCACTCTTCTGACTGCCGCCGTGAAACTTCCCGCCACAACGATCGGCAGGCAATGCCCCATGGCAAACAGCAGAATAAAAAGAATCCCGGTCGCCACCTTTTGCTGCACGGTTATGATCGCGAGAATGGGCGCGATAAAACCAAAGGTACATGAACCGGAAAGTACCCCGTAGGCCAGGCCCAATACAAAAGCGCCAAAAAGACCTTTCAGATTAAGACGGTACAACAGGCTGCCGGATATGGAACATTTCTCCACGCCAAACATTCCAAGGGCCACCCAAATAAGGACAAAGCCAACCAGGATCTGCCAGTAATTTCCCACATCGCCCAGCATACGGCCAAGAATGGCGCATACGATCCCTACCAGGGCGATGGTAATAAAGAGTCCGGAGGTAAACGCGAAAGAATAGTAGCCGGCCTGCCTGATTTCTACGCTCCGCTCCTGGCCGCCCACATAGGCTACGATGAGTGGTATGGAGGCCATCTGGCACGGGCTGAAAATCACGCTGATCATACCCCACAAAAAACAACCCAGAGCGGCAATGGCCGTCCCCGCCGCAATCCATTCATTGACTGTTAGAAAAAAACTTTCCAGCATTGTTATACCTCTTAAGAAAAACGTTTTTGGGTAAAGCAAAGCCTTGATGAAATTGAGGTCTGCTTTGAGCTTTCAGCTTTGAGCTTTGAGCTTTGAGCTTTCAGCTTTCAGCTTTGAGCTTTCAGCATTTTCTCCTGAGAGGACAACCTCTCCCTTTATCTTAATCTTATCATCCGCATGATCGAAAAGCCTTGCTATTAACTGATGGTCTATGTCGGTCAGTCAATAAGACATAACCTCCTAATTCTAC
>DAOVDN010000017.1 GCA_030669465.1 Desulfobacterales bacterium
GCTCAACTCCACAGTAGAGTCGATTCTGGCAAAACCAGTAAATTTTGTTTCTACGCCATCTTTCCGGCGAGCGCAAACTAAAAGTTCTTTTCCTGGTTCAAGCTCTTTTTCGATCCCGGTTATATCATAAGCTTCAGTTCCATCCAATTTTAGGGATTCATGGTTTTCTCCGGGTTTGAACTGTATAGGCAGGATACCCATACATACAAGGTTGCTGCGGTGTATACGCTCGAAACTTTCAGCGATTACGGCCCTGACTCCGAGAAGAGAGGTTCCTTTGGCCGCCCAGTCGCGCGAACTTCCTGTGCCGTATTCTTTGCCCGCTATAACCAGCAATGGCGTTTTTTCTTTTTGGTATTGCATCGCAGCATCATATATGGACATCTTTTGTGAGCGGTTTTTTTTATCTTTTGGCAAAAAGATTGTCCATCCACCGTCAGTATCCGGCACAAGCCTGTTTTTAAGACGGATGTTGCCGAATGTACCTCGCAGCATAACTTCGTGGTTCCCGCGGCGTGATCCGAATGAATTGAATTCCGCAGGTTTTACACCCTGACTAATAAGATACGCTCCGGCAGGGCTATCAACAGGGATTGCGCCAGCAGGAGAGATGTGATCTGTTGTGACCGAGTCTCCGAGCAGCACCAGCACCCTGGCGCCCCGGATATCCTGAATCTTTGAAACATTTCCGGTTATGTTTTCAAAAAAAGGCGGTTTTTTTATGTAGGTGGACTCCCGGTCCCAATTGTAGAGCGATCCTTCAGCTACAGGGAGCGATTTCCAGCGACTCGATCCTTCAAATACGGTAGCGTATTCTTTGCGGTACATTTCCGGTTTTACAGCCTTCTTTACAGTTTTTTTTATTTCTCCGGCGCCGGGCCATATTTCACGTAGATATACCGGATTTCCGTCTGGATCCAGAGCAATGGGTTCTTTTTCAAAATCAATATCGACTCTTCCGGCAATGGCGTAAGCAACAACAAGGGCCGGTGAGGCAAGAAAGTTGGCGCGGGTAAAAGGGGAAATTCTTCCTTCGAAGTTGCGGTTGCCGCTCGATACAGATGCTGTTACAAGGTTATGATCTTTTATGGCCTTTGTTACAGGTTCTGGCAGGGGCCCGCTGTTACCGATACAGGAAGCGCATCCATATGCTACCGGATGAAATCGCAGAGCATCGAGAAATGGCAGTAGTCCTGCGGCTTCAAGGTAGTCTGTGACTACTTTTGAACCTGGTGTAAGGCTGGTTTTAGCCCACGGTTTTACAGAAAGTCCCCGTTCAACCGCATTTTTAGCCAGCAGTCCCGCTCCAATCATAACCGACGGGTTAGATGTGTTGGTACAGCTCGTTATTGCAGCAATGACTACAGAGCCGTGGCCAAGTTTAAATGTGGTTTCATTGAATTTAACATCAACCTCTTTTTTATGCTGCATATCGCGTTTTTCTTGCAAGACAAAAGCATTAAGAAACTTTTGTTTCATCTGAGAAAGAGGGATGCGTTCCTGCGGACGTTTTGGACCGGCCAGGCATGGTTCCACAGTGCTCATGTCGAACTGGATGGTATCGGTGAAAACCGGATCTTCTGTTGCATCTGTTCTGAAAAGACCCTGTTCTTTGCAGTAGCTTTCGACAAGAGCGATGTTTTTTTCGGATCGACCGGATAAGGCCAGGTAATTTAACGTTTCATTATCCACAGGGAAGAAACCCATTGTTGCGCCGTACTCAGGAGCCATGTTGGCTATGGTTGCCCGGTCTTGCAGACTGAGTGCATTGATGCCCGGTCCAAAAAATTCAACGAATTTTCCGACCACGCCTTTTTTCCGCAGCAGTTCGGTTATGGTAAGTACAAGATCAGTAGCTGTGGTCCCATTAGGAAGTTTGCCTGTCAGCCGTAAGCCGATCACCTGCGGAGCAAGCAGATGATACGGCCTGCCTAACATCACAGCCTCGGCTTCAATTCCGCCGACACCCCAGCCAAGCACCCCGGTTCCGTTGATCATGGTTGTGTGAGAGTCAAGACCGACAAGGCTGTCCGGAAAAGCGATTTTCTGTCCGCTTTCTTTCTTTATAAATACGATTCTTGCAAGGTATTCCAGGTTAACCTGATGTATAATGCCTGTGCCCGGTGGCACCACATGGAAATTTTTGAAATTTTTTTGCCCCCAGCGCAAAAAAGCATAGCGCTCGGAGTTACGCTGGAATTCTTTTTCAACATTATGTTCAAAAGATGTTATAGAGCCGAAAGAATCAACCTGAACCGAGTGATCAATTACCAGTTCAACGGGGATATTCGGGTTGATTTTTGCCGGATCGATATGCAGGCGTTTTGCGGCGTCGCGCATACCGGCCATGTCTACGAGACACGGTACCCCGGTGAAATCCTGGAGCAGTATCCTGGCAGGCATAAAAGGCACTTCGCAATTATTTGAGGTGCTTGTGCTCCATCCGGCCATATTTTCAATGTCTTTGGCAGTTATTAGAATGCCGTCTTCATTTCTAACAAGGTTTTCCAGAAGGATTTTTATACTGAAAGGCAACCTGTTAAGTCCGGCAAAACCAGCATCTGCAAGTTTGCTCAGGCTAAAGTATGTTACAGGACCATCAGAAGTTTTCAGTATTGATCCGGCTCCAAAACTGTTTTTGCAATTAATCATATGTTTTTTTGCTCTTCATTAAAAGCTGGCGATTAAAAATTAACCTATTATTAAAAACCAAAAATCGTCAATCGTCAATCAAAAATCATCAATTATCACGGTCGTCAGTATTTTTGATGATTTTTTTCTTTTCTTCTTGACATGAATTTGCAATTTGTTTATAGGCTCTTTCATAAAAGTCTGATATCAGATTTCATAAATCTTAGAGTTGGTATCAGGTACTGTGTACTCTTTGAAACAGTTTAGGATCATAGGAGGGGTCATAAGTATGCGGCTGGCAAATCTATTAGAGCAAAGAAAAACCGCTATTGTAAAGAAGTGGTTTGATGCTGCAATTGAGGCTTATCCTCCTGACACCTCTCATTTTCTAAAGAGGCAGAAAGATGCTTTTGCCAATCCTGTAGGAAACTTCATTTCGCGCGGCGTGGGACCTCTATTTGACGAGCTTCTTAACGAAATGAATTATGAAACCATAAGATCTTTTCTCTTTCCCATCATGAGGGTCAGAGCTGTACAGCCGATACTTTCTGCTTCACAAGCCGTTGCCTTTATCTTTTCCTTAAAAGAAATTATTAGACAAAATTTAAAAAAAGAGATCAGCAAAAATCAGGTCGTAAATGATCTATTGCTATTTGAATCAAAGATTGATGACCTGGGTCTGATTGCCTTTGATATATTTATGGAATGCAGGGAAAAAGTCTATGATATCAAGGCAAACGAGGAAAGAAAAAGGACTTTCAGTGCATTTGAAAGAGCGGGCTTGATAACCGAGATTCCGGCAAGCGGGCCGGATCTCTCATAAGATAAGGTCTCATAGAGCGAGACATTTGAAAAATGGTCAATTTTGTTCAAGGTCAAGGAAGGCGAAGATTTTAACCACAGGAATATATTGAATATTTCGAGGATAGCGCTAAAGCTTCACTGCGTGCCAAAATCTGAGCCTGACGCAGAGATTGGACAAAAGGGGACGTTTTGCAAAGGTCTAGAAAAAAGGAGATATGCCGGATATGGGTGTCAAGAAAAAGAAGAAGACAGAGGAGAAACCTCTGGAGAAGATGACAGCCAAGGAACTGAGGGAGTTAGCCATAAAGATTCCGGAAATTACAGGAGTTTACGGGATGAATAAGGCGGAGTTGATTGGTGCCATAAAGCGGGAAAGAGGGATAGAAGATGAGCTTGGCAAGCAGACCGATTCCTCGGTTCGGGAAACAAAGAAAAAGATCAGGGAGCTTAAGGTAAAACGCGAAGCTGTTCTTAAGGCACACGACGCAAAAATGGCAACTATTTATAGACGTCGCATTTCCAGGCTGAAGAAAAAAACACGCAAGGCAGCATAGTTAAAATTGATGATTGATGATTGTCGATTGTTGATTGATGGAATCGCTTCGCTCTGTCTTTTTGTTATAAAATTACCTGCCCGCCATCGCGAGCCCAACTCAAGGTATAATCATATTGTTGATTCGCTCAGGCGAGGCAGGCGGGATAGAATACCTTCAATCGACAATCATCAATCATCAATCAACAATCAACAAACACGGGTATATTTATGATTGATCCGTCATCTGTGGCTTTTGATATAGATGGTGTGTTTGCGGACATCGTGTCGCTGTTTATTGATATTGCTTGCGATAAATATAATATATGCGGGATCAGGCATAAAGATATTACCTCTTATAACATTGAAGATTGCCTTGATATGGATACTGAGATTATCGAGGCAATTATAGCCAGGATACTGGATGAGAGCTGTACCGAAACCTTAAAGCCTATAGATGGAGCGCCGGAAGTTTTAACCAGGATAGGGAGGAGCCACAGCCCGGTTCTTTTTGTAACTGCCAGGCCATATTCGGACCCCATCTATGATTGGATGCTAAATATCCTTCCCCTTGATCCGCCCTCGATAGAAATTGTCGCAACAGGCACATTTGAAGGCAAGGCAGATGCGCTGTTAAATAGAAATATCTCTTATTTTGTGGAAGACAGGCTTGAGACATGTTTTTCCCTTAAGGAGGTCGGCGTTATACCTGTTCTTTTCAAGCAACCGTGGAACAGAGAAAGTCATCCCTTTATAGAGGTCGGCACCTGGGGTGAGCTTGAATCCCTGATTGAATTTTGATGATTTCTCTTTCTGTAAAAAACCTGATCAGATCTTTTATAGAATCCCTTTCCTCTGAAAAGGGCTATTCTGCAAATACTTGTCGTGCATATTTGCATGATCTGGAAGAGTTTGCATCCTTTCTTGATAAGGCTGATATTGATAAACCTGATATTGATAAGCGGTTTTCAGCAAAAAAGAAGCGGAGCAAGGCAGACCGGTTCCGGAAAGATCAGGTGAGGGCAGATGAAGTAGATGGTCTGATGATAAGGGGCTATCTGGGGTTTTTGCACAAAAAGAACAATAAGGTTACAATAGCACGCAAACTTTCAGCAATTCGTTCTTTTTTCAGATATCTTGTCAAGCATGATCTTATTCAGAATAACCCGGCGGATTTGATTCTTACACCAAAACAGAAAAAAACAATTCCCGCATATCTTCCTGTTGACGACATGTTCCGGCTGCTCGATTCCATAAAAACAAATACACTTTGCGGCCTGAGAAATCGCGCCATTTTTGAGACCCTTTATTCCAGCGGAATACGTGTCTCTGAGCTTGCCGGCATGAATGTCTTTGATGTGCAATATAAAATGTGTATGATCCGTGTTCTTGGAAAAGGAAGCAAGGAACGGATTGTGCCTGTTGGCAAAAAGGCTGTATGTGCTATAATGGCATACAGGAAAAGATTGTGCGAGAAAACAGGCATACGGTCTGATGAAAATGGCCCGCTGTTTTTAAACAAGAATAATGGTCGTCTTACAACCAGATCGATTGCCCGCATTCTTGAAAAAGCAGCAAAAGATTGCGGCCTTGGAATACCTGTTTCGCCACATGCCATGCGTCATACGTTTGCAACTCATATGCTTGATGCAGGCGCAGATTTGAGGGTAGTGCAGGAACTTTTGGGTCACAAAAGCCTTTCTACCACTCAGAAATATACGCATGTAAGTATCGCAAGGCTTATGGAGACATATGACAAGGCTCATCCCAGGAGATAGTGAATATTTATGAAATTCCACGGAACAACAATTCTCGCTGTAAGACATAAGGGCAAATTGGCGGTCGCCGGTGACGGTCAGGTCACATTGAATAATACCGTCATAAAACATCACGCAAGAAAGGTCAGAAGAATTTACAATGACAAAATTATAGTTGGGTTTGCCGGCGCCAGCGCCGATGCATTGAATCTTTCTGAACGGTTAGAGGCAAAGCTTGAGCGTTACAACGGAAACCTGACTCGCAGTGCTGTTGAATTGGCCAGGGACTGGCGAACCGACAAGTATTTGAGACGTCTTGAGGCGGTCATGATAGCGGTAGATGAGACCGGGATGTTTCTTGTTTCAGGAAGCGGCGATGTGATTGAGCCTGATGAGGATGTCATGGGTATAGGTTCCGGTGGTGTCGGTGCTCAGGCAGCAGCGATTGCCCTTATAAGACATACTGATCTGGATGCAAGTGGTATTGTGGAAGAAGCAATGAAAATAGCGGCTTCCATTTGTGTATTTACAAATGATTTTGTGACTATTGAGGAAATGTAACGGATAATGAAAAAAATGAACAATCTGAAACCATCTGAAATTGTAAAAGAACTTGATAAATATATCATTGGTCAAGACAATGCAAAACGTTCTGTTGCTATTGCCTTGAGAAACCGATGGCGCAGACAGCAGGTTCCGGAAGATCTTCGGGATGAAATTGCGCCGAAAAATATTATACTTATTGGTCCTACAGGGGTCGGAAAGACCGAGATAGCAAGGCGGCTGTCCAGGCTTACGGGTTCCCCGTTTACCAAGGTCGAGGCATCCAAGTTTACCGAAGTCGGATATATTGGCAGAGATGTTGAATCGATGGTAAGAGATCTTCTGGAACTTACGGTAAATAAAGGAAAAGCAAAGGAACAGGAGGCTGTGGAGGAAAAGGCATTGCAGATCGCCGAGGAAAGGATGCTCGATCTTTTGCTTCCAAAGCCGAAGGTGCGGCAATCCGCCAGTGGAGAAGAGACAAAAGAAACGCCGCTTGAAGTTGTAACACGCAAAACCGATGAATCATTGTCTACAAGAGAAAAGCTTCGCGGCATGCTTCGCAAAGGAAAACTTGATAGCCGATATGTAGACCTTGACGTTTCAACAACGACCATGCCGGTAGTGGAGATTTTTTCCAATGTCGGTATGGAAGAGATGGGCATTAATTTGCAGGATATGATGAGCGGTCTTATGCCCAAAGGCACAAAGAGACGGAAGGTAAAGGTGCCGGAAGCCATGAAGATCCTGGCCCAGGAGGAAGCCCAGAACCTTGTTGATATGGAGAAGGTGGTAAGCCGGGCAATTGAAAAAGTTGAGCAGTCAGGGATAATTTTTCTCGACGAGATTGACAAGATTGCAGGTAGTAACGGCGGTCACGGTCCGGACGTGTCCAGGGAAGGAGTTCAGAGAGATCTTCTTCCGATAGTGGAAGGTTGCACTGTTACAACCAAGTACGGCCCTGTTAAGACAGATCATATCCTTTTTATTGCATCCGGCGCCTTTCATGCATCCAAGCCATCGGATTTAATCCCGGAGCTCCAGGGCCGGTTTCCCATCCGGGTTGAGCTTGACTCTCTTGGCCGGAAAGAGTTTGTAAGGATACTGACTGAACCGAAAAATGCTTTGATTCTTCAATACATTGCTCTTCTAAGGACCGAAGGTGTTGATGTAGTTTTTGAGGATGATGCGATTGTAAAGATAGGAAGTATTGCGGAAGATGTTAACAATCTGACTGAAAATATAGGAGCGAGGAGACTGCATACACTCATGGAGCACCTTCTTGAAGACATTCTTTTTGATGCACCTGACATGAAAGATAAGAGAGTAGTAGTTGACGGAGAGTATGTTGATAAGAAATTAAAGGATATCAAAGAAGACGAGGATCTTAGCAGGTATATTCTTTAAAAGTGTCTATTGAAACTTGAAATTGGAAAGTGGAAATTGGGGAAAGATGAAATGAGCTTATAAATACAAAGCAATAGTTGAAAAAACTCGGCCCAAAATTAAATGCGTTCATCAACAGTACAAAAGCATGAAGGCCAAATTTCCAATTTCCAATTTCAAGCCGCAAGCAGCTACACTCAAAGCAACCTGTCGGCAACTTTAAGGTTAATCTCATAACGAGTTTTCAAATTTCTGATAACAATCATGACTCCGAATGTAGCAGACATACTCATAGAAGCCCTTCCTTATATACGCCGTTTTTATGGCATGACCGTTGTGATCAAGTATGGGGGACATGCCATGGTCGACAAGCAGTTAAAGGAGGATTTTGCCAGGGACATCACTTTAATGAAGTTGATAGGGCTGAATCCTGTTGTTGTGCACGGGGGAGGACCGCAGATCAACTCAGTGCTTGACCGGATGGGAATAAGCCCCAAGTTTGTAAGAGGGATGCGTCTTACAGATGAGCTGACAATGGACGTTGTGGAGATGGTCTTAGGCGGCAAGGTAAACAAGGAGATAGTAGCCCAGATAAATCAGCAGGGAGGCAAGGCCGTTGGCTTAAGCGGCAAAGATGGGGGGCTTATACAGGCCAGAAAACTCCATATCGTCTACCAGGAAGATGACACTAAGCCCCCTGAGATAATCGATCCTGGATTGGTGGGAGAGGTTACTCATGTCAATCCTGATATCATAAATACACTGACAAAACAGGATTTTATTCCTATCATTGCGCCGGTCGGTACAGGGGATTTGGGTGAGACATACAACATAAATGCAGATCTTGTTGCAAGCAGGATTGCTATGGCTCTCTCTGCAGGACGTCTTATCCTTCTTACAGATGTTGATGGTGTTTTTGACTCTGATGGATCTCTTATATCTTCGATCAAGGCGGAAAATATCGATAAGATGATTGAAGAAAAAACCATTTCAGGCGGGATGATTCCAAAAGTGGAGTGTGGCTTTGATGCACTAAAAAACGGAGTTGAAAAGGTTCATATTATAAATGGCAGCAAGCGCCATGCCTTACTATTGGAGCTTTTTACCGATAAGGGTATTGGAACGGAAATCACGTTATGAAGAGCGAAATAATAAATAAAGCAGATAAGGTTATAGCAAAGACTTACAAAAGGTTTCCGATAGTAATCACAAGAGGCAGTGGGTGCACTCTCTGGGACACAGCCGGCAATGCCTATACTGATTTTGTTGCCGGAATTGCCGTGTGTAACCTTGGCCACGCGCATCCAAGAGTTGTGAACGCTCTTTCAATGCAGGCGGAAACCCTTTTCCATGTATCGAACCTTTACTATACGGTTCCCCAGGTCGAGCTTGCATCATGGCTTGTTGAAAACAGTTTTGCGGACAGAGTTTTTTTCTGCAACAGCGGGGCTGAAGCAAACGAAGCGGCAATAAAGATAGCCAGAAGATATTTCAATAAAAAAGGGGATTCAGGCCGCTACAGAATAATCGCCATGGAGAAATCTTTTCATGGACGTACAATGGCCACTCTTTCCGCCACAGGGCAGAACAAAATCAAAGATGGTTTTGATCCTGTGCTTGAGGGTTTTGATTTCGTGCCGTTTAATGACATAGAAGCGCTTTATAGCAAGATCGGACCGTCAACATGCGCCGTTATGATAGAGCCTGTTCAGGGTGAAGGAGGGGTTCGCTGTCCTGACCCGGAATACCTTAAGGCGGTAAGGCGGATTTGTGATGAAACAGGGGTTCTCCTTGTTTTTGATGAGATACAGACCGGCATCGGCCGTACAGGCAGACTTTTTGCTTATGAACATTTTGGGATCGAGCCGGATATAATGACGCTGGCCAAAGCCCTTGCCAATGGATTACCAATAGGAGCCATGCTGGCTAAAGAAGATATTGCCGAGGCATTCGGGCCAGGTTCACATGCATCGACATTTGGAGGCACGCCTGTTGTAACTGCGGCTTCACTTGAAGTTGTTAAGGTACTTTCTGAAGAAAAGATTATAGACCATTGTCGAAAAGTTGGAGATTATTTTAAGAAAAGGCTTTTATGGCTGAAAAAGAGGCATGAATCTATTGAGGATGTTCGTGGACTCGGCCTGCTGCTTGGCATGAAACTTAAAATAGAAGGGGCTCCTGTTGTAAAAGCATGCATGGAGAGAGGTTTTCTTATAAACTGCATCCAGGAGAATATTTTGCGCTTTATTCCTCCTCTTATTATAGAGAAAAACGAGATAGATTCCCTTGTGACATGTTTGGATGAGAGGTTGTCTTGAAAAAAGATATACTGACACTTTTAGACCTTACCAGAGATGATTTTGAAGAGCTCTTTAATCGGGCGTTTGAATTAAAAGAAAGGCGCAAAAAGGGAATTATAGACAGCTCTCTTGCAGGAAAAACACTTGGCCTTATTTTCGACAAGGCATCGACCCGCACGCGTCTTTCCTTTGAGGCAGCAATGATCCAGCTCGGCGGAACGTCAATTTTCATAAGCGCTAAGGATACCCAGATCGCCAGGAATGAGCCTATAAGAGATACTGCCAGGGTGCTTTCAAGATACCTTGACGTTCTGGCTATCAGGACTTATTCCCAGGATTTATTGGAGGAGTTTGCAGAGTTTGCCGGCATACCTGTTATAAATGCCCTGACCGATCTATATCATCCATGCCAGGTTTTAAGCGATCTTTTGACCGTGATAGAATGCAAGGGAGGTTACCAAAATCTGAAAATAACCTGGGTTGGAGACGGCAATAATGTTGCTCATTCATGGATAAATGCTGCGGCAGTTCTGGACCTGAATCTTGTTTTAGCCTGTCCGGAAGGGTATTTTCCTGATCAAAGTATTATGAAAAGAGCGCTTGGGAAAGGATGCGACAAGATTGCGGTAACATCGGATCTTGCTGAAGCCGTAAAGGATGCAGACGTGATCTATACCGATGTCTGGGCCAGCATGGGCCAGGAGAGTGAGCAGAACGCAAGGAAGCAGGCGTTTGAGCCTTTTCAGGTAAATAAAGA
>DAOVDN010000031.1 GCA_030669465.1 Desulfobacterales bacterium
GGTTTGGTTTTTTCGGTCAGCCCGAACTTGCGGATGCCCAGGTCCCCGGATTGAAACGTCATGCCCGAAGAGGTTTTTATCTTTTCAGGCATTTTCATATCCAACAGGGGCAGGGCCGTGCTTTTAAGGTCCGGGTCAATCAGCTCGTAGCCGGCCAATTGAATGGAACCGGTCTTTGAAACCAAAAAATCATCCATGGGAATCACGTGCCCCCATCCAATGGAAGCAATGGCGTGCCCCGGGGGATGGGCAAAGGATTCATACAAATTGACCCATAATAAATGGGCATGGGCCTGTGATGAGAAAGCAATCAATAATAAACCAGCAATAACGCTTAAGCTCGTTCTTTTCATAATAATCTCCCTTGACAGTTAGCAGTTAGCAGTTAGCAGTTAACAATGAAAATTGATCATTGATCGTTAACCATTGATAATTTCATCACGGTCCTTCCTCTCTTGCCTGATGTCCCGGCCCCGGTCCGAAATCCATGATAATGGTGTACGGCACGCCCGGTTTTTTAAATGTGCATTCACCATCAGCATCCGTCTTTCCTTCCCAGAGCGCCTTGCCTTTTTCATCTTCAAGACGTACTTCGACTCCGACGGCAATAGCCCCGGTAGAAAACACTCCTTGAACAGTAACAGTTCCGTCCTCATTGTCCTCCACCGTCATAAAAAGAGTATGAGCCAGGGTCTGCGAATTCAGAATAAGCGCCAGTACGAGGCAGACAAACAGACCGGTAATTGTTCTTTTCATAAAAGACCCCGAATCTCCATGTTTCCTGCCGCTAACCCTGATATGAATCGGTATTTTTTCAATTCAATTTGCCTCCCTGTAAATTTTAAGATTAAAACCTGTAAACCACTTGCAGGCCGATCTCTCCCGGATCGCTGTAAATGGTATACATGCCGCCGAAATACCCATCGGAATCATACTCCTTATCAAAGAGGTTCTTTCCATAGAGATAGATATCAAAATGTTCCGTTTCATAGCCAACTTTTGCATTGACTATCTCATAAGCGTCTCTTGAGTACTCATTTGCCTTATCAAAATACATCTTTCCGTAACGGATCAGGTCGCATCTGGCATAAAACCCGCTGTCATGCCTGTATTGGGCGCCGAGGTTGAAGGTATATTCCGGGGCCCAGGGATTCTCGTTTCCCTCGTAATCGCCCAGCGCGTCTTTGAAGCTGTCAAATTCAATATCGCTGTAGCCGAAACCTGCCATAAGAGCCAGACCGTCACACGGCCTTGCCGTTATCTCCAGTTCAACCCCTTTTCCTGTGGCCTCTCCCGCATTGGTTGTATAACATTCCATTGGCGAAACAGCTTCCTCCACCTGCATATCGTCAATCTTCATATAATAGACAGAGCCGTTTATTATCAGCCTGTTATTTAGAAACGCGGTTTTTGCTCCGATTTCATAGGACCACAATTTCTCCTCATCATAGCTGATATAATGAGAACCTTTCGGCGCGGCAACGTTGAATCCGCCTGGACGATACCCATGCGAAGCGCTTATATAGGTCATAATTGCCGGCGTAAAACGGTATTCCAGGGCTATCTTGGGGGAAAGCTCATTCCATGAATCATCCGCCTTTAGATGAGAGATATTATCTTCAAAGTCCTGCTCCTCATGCTCATAGCGAAGACCTCCTATCAAGCTGAGCCGTTTGGTCAAAGGATAGGTAAGATTTGCAAACACGGCATAGGTGTCTCCGTCAATATCCCGACTGGTAACTCCGGCGAATGGTGGAAAACCTAATATTGATATACTTTCGTAATCCATATCGATATCATCTCTGTCATAGTATAGACCGAAAAGCCATTTCAATCGCTCTGCTGAGTAGTTTAACCGCAGCTCTTGTGATATTTTGCTGTATTCACTGTCTTTACGAGCGTGCATCAGCGTTAGAGGGCTATAATCAAAGTCTTGGTGCGTAGGACCATCCTCGAATTCCCAATTCGTGGTAATAGAGGTCAGGGTGAGCGAGTCACTGATATCGTAGGCGATTTTCAAGGACTGCGAGTCATTCTTTGCATCGTACTCTCCGTCCACATTGGATGTAACCTTGCGATCCTGCGACGCGGGAAGGGGAAACCCGAACATGGCGAACATGGCGGCGCCGTTTTCTCCCAAATTCATATTAGACGCGCCATCGTCATGTTCGAGCCGTGAAGCAATAAGCGAGATATCAAGCTTATCTGTTGGCGTCCATCGAAGATGCGCTCTGCCAAACCAGTGTTCTCTGTCATCGACATCGTCTCCGGTCATTGTGTTTTCAATAAAGCCGTCTCTATTATAGTATAGACCTGCCAGGCTGAAAAAGAGCCTGTCTTTTTGTATGGGACCGCTCAGGTTTAATGAGAACTTTCCTTTTAACTTATCACCTGTTTCGCCGGACAGCATTTTGCCACCATCGGCGGATACTCTTCCTCTGAACTCATTGTCCGGCTGTCTGGTGATGATATTAATAGCCCCGGCCTCCGTGCCTTTTCCGTAAATCGTCCCCTGCGGCCCGCGTAAAACCTCAATGCGCTCGGTATCGAGCATTTCGCTTACAAATCCGGGGCCCATTAATATGGGGACACCGTCCACATACAATCCGGTTGAAACCCTGAAGGATGTGGGGTCGGCGGTAATTCCCCGCATTGTGGGCGCATACAGTACAGAGGCACCGTGCTCGTAGATCATGAGATTGGGGACAAAATCGGCCATATCTCTTACCGATTCAATTTTCATATCCTCAATATCCTGCTCATTAAACACAGTGATGCTCACCGGTACTTCCTGGACGTTTTCCTCCTGCTTTTGGGCTGTAACGGTCATCGTCCCCAGTTCATGTTCCCCCCGGGCCTTTTCTTCCTGTACTGTCTCCTGTTTCGACGTCTCTTCCTGGGCCGCTGCAAAAGGCACTGAAAAAAAACCTGAAATTAACGCAACCGCAAATATCGCGGTCACAGCACCTGCCAACAAAAACCTTTCCTTTCCTTTTTTCATTGCTTTTCCTCCCTCCTATAACCAGTCCTCCCTTAAAATATTGAATTCCTAAACCATCTTGGAACATCTAATCAAATAAGACATGCCAAACTTTTTGAATTTTAACTAACATCACAAGAAAGCGCTAACGATCCATGAACTTTCTTTGACGAAAAATGAATTCTTGAGATTTATTAAAAAGTGATAAACTCGTAAAAAGTCGTCACTTCGGTGAAAACCGGAGTCCATAGTAGTCGCAACTACCTGAAAATACTGAATTCCGGCTTTCGCCGGAATGACAAAAAATACATCTTTTGACTTACGAGACCATCAAAGATGGGACAATCAGGATACGGGAGGCAAGAAACGTAATGAGAAAGACCATCAGATAGCCCTTCACGAGTCACCTTTGCTTGTACCAATGCGCCATTTTTTTGCCTGAACTCTGCTTTGCCAGAGCCTGGCATAAAGGCCTTTATTATTAAGCAGCTCTTCGTGCCTGCCGATTTCTTCCATTTGGCCATGGTCGTTTAACACTATAATCTGATCGGCGGCGACAATAGTGGAAAGGCGGTGGGCGATGATAATGAGCGTTTTGGATTCAACCAGGGCATTGATTGCGCTTTGAATCAGATACTCATTCTCGGGATCAACAGATGCAGTGGCCTCGTCTAACAGGATAACAGGCGCGTCTTTTAAAATGGCCCGGGCGATGGAGATGCGCTGTTTCTCGCCACCGGAAAGCGTCGCCCCGCCTTCGCCGACCATGGTGTCGTAGCCGTTAGGCAGCCTGGTTATGAAATCATGGCATTGGGCTGTTTTGGCTGCCTCTATAACCTTCTCTCTGATGGTAGTTTTTGCCCCATAGGCAATATTCTGGTAGATTGTATCGTTAAAAAGATACACGTCCTGAAAGACCGTACTCACCCTGGAAAGGAGCGTGTCGATCCCCATATCCTTGATGTTATGACCGCCGAGTCTCACCTCACCGGAGTCAACATCCCAGAACCTGGCGATCAGCCTGGTAATGGTGGTCTTGCCGGAACCGGAAGGGCCGACCAGGGCAGTAATGGTTTTTTCCGGGATAGTAAAACTCACATTTTCAAGAACCGGAGTTTTATCGTAGCTGAAGGTCACATTCGCAAATTGCACATGAAATGATTTTGCAACCTGTCCATTTTCCGGCTGGGGCAGAGGATCTGTATCCAGGAGTTCCTTGATCTTGTATACGGCAGGCTCGGCCAGTTTGAGAAAAGCAACGGCAGGAAACAACCGCTTTACCGGTTCGTATATCCTTAAGCCCATGATGAGAAATATCAAAAAGATGGTCAAAGAAATGGTACCGTTGAAAAGGAAAAATGTTGCAAACAAAAGAATAAGGCAAAGGCCCAGATCAAGTACGATCCAGGCGAGTGTTATGGGAACATCGCCTTTCAGAACAAGATTTATGTTGATACCCCTAAACTCCTGAAGGATCTTGTTAAATTTTTTAAATTGTTTTCCAGTCTGCTTAAATGCCTTCAACACCTCAATCCCTTGAACATATTCAATAATTTCAGAATTAAGCTCGGCCAGAGAATCGGATCTTTTGCTTAAGCCTTTGGTAAATACATTCCTGTTCCATAAATAAATCGGTACGGATACCGGGAAAACCACCACAGTTACCAGGGCCATGCGCCAGTCAATGAACAATAAAATAACGGGGGCCAATATTACAAAGGTAAAAGCCACAATAAAATCAGGAAATGCCTGGTAAATAGCCATTTGGATTGCCATCATTTCATCTACCACCAGCGTATGAAGGGAGCCGGTGGTCTTTTCAGAAAAATACCCCATGGAAAGTTTGCGCAGGTGCTCGCCGACCATGATTCGCAGTTTTTTGACCATATAATTTGCCGTGGGCCAGACAGTGCGCATGAAAAGATAGGAAAATATTCCCTGAAAAAGAAAACAGACAGCCATGCCGCCGGTATAAAAGGCAACTTTTTTAATGCTTAAGGAACCAGCGAGGAGATCATTTAAGGTCAGGAAAATGAAGACATAAGGCGCACCCATGAATATGGCTTCAATAACCTTATACAGAGCCGCAAGAAAGAACTTTCCCTTAAGTTCGGAAGCCCATTGTAGTAATTGACGCATCAGTTTAATCATTTTTCCATTCCTTTTAGAGTGCCCAGCCCTGGGCGGATATGTGGGTCTCCCACATATTTTTATATAATTTACTTGTGGAAAGAAGCTGCACGTGGGTTCCGCGTGCCACGATCTGCCCCTTGTCCATCACCCATATCTCGTCCGCCGAAATGATGGTTGAAATCCGGTGGGCGATGACGATGAGTGTCTTGTTGCGGATCAATTTGTTGATGGCATCCTGAATAAGAGCCTCATTTTCCGGATCAATAAAGGCGGTTGCCTCATCAAGTATGAGTATGGGAGCATCTTTTAGAAGAGCCCGGGCGATGGACAATCGCTGTTTTTCGCCGCCTGAAATCCTGGCGCCCTTTTCGCCGATGACCGTGTCATATCCCATGGGCAGATCCATTATGAAGTCATGGCACCTTGCCGTTTTGGCAGCTTCTATGACTTCGGCTTCAGACGCGTCGGGGCTACCCATCTGCAGATTGGCCAGCGCGGTATCATTGAAGAGATATACATTTTGAAAGATAAGGCTGAACTGATCCATGAGGTCATCAGTTTTTATTTTTCTTATATCAGTCTCGCCTAAAGAGATTGACCCTGCGTCAATGTCCCAGAAACGTGGTATAAGCCTGGCCAGGGTAGTTTTTCCGGCCCCCGAAGGCCCTACCAGGGCAATAAACTTTCCAGTTGGAATTGCAAAGTCGATGCTATCGATGACTTTGGTTTTTCTGGTATAACCAAAGTCGATACTTTTACCAAAAACACCCTTGCCCGGAATCTCCGGGGCATCCGGTTCGCTTAAGTGTCTGGCGGTCAAAACAGCTTCTATGCGTGCCTGACATTCAAGATTACGTTCCATGTTCCTGCCGAACATGATCAAAGTCCAGATGGGATTTCCAAAACCAATTCCGAGAAGCAAAAAGAAGACGAATTTTCCCAGAGTGACGGCACCTGAGAGATACATGACAGCGCCCACAGGTAGAAGGATGAGCATATTAGCAGTGATGGATACGGAAAAAATGGACATGGGAAGATACCAGCGACCGCACATCCTGTCCTCAAGGCTGATGCACTCTTCGATGTTTTTAGAGTATTTTGAAAATGACTCAACAGTATGGTTAAAGGCCTTGATGATGGGCATACCCTGGATATATTCAATCATGGCAGCGTTCATATTTTCTACTGCTGAAAACCACTTGCTTACAGCTTCTCTGTCACGGACCATTGGCAGGGTCTGAAAGACAATACCGGCAGGTATAACTATTATTGTGGCCAGGGCCAGCCGCCAGTCCACAACAAAAAGGACTGTGGCCGTCAAGAGTGTGTAAACAAGAGCGCCGACAAAATCGGGAATATTGTGGGCCAGAAAGATTTCCATGAGCTCTACGTCTTCACTCATCACTTTTTTTATCTGGCCTGTATGTTTTTTGTTGAAATACCCAAGAGGGAGCGCCCTCAGCTTTTCCGCGATTTTGATCCTGAGATCGTAGAGAATATTGTAGGCGGATATATGGGATAGAGCAGTGGACAAACCCAAACATGCGTGCTTAAGAACAATCGCTAAAAATGTGACAAAAACCAGGATATAAATAAACCGTTGCTCTATCTCGCTTCGCGGTTTGCTGCCGATTTCAGCTATGATCTTGTAAATTATGAAGAAGGGTACAATCCCGCATCCTTGCCCGATAATGGCCAGTAGTCCTGAAAGAATCAGCTTCCCTTTCTGAGGAGCGGCCAGGCCTATCAAGCCACTTAGTCCCCGTCTTTTCGGTTTTGGCTTCATGGCGCAGTGCCTCCTATATCGAATTAATGCATTAGTATTGAACCAAACAATGCAACAAATTATTTGATTGGAACTGTTACACGGTTTCCAAACGTCTGCTAACGATTGAAGAATTTTTTTTGACGAAAAATTAAATTTCGGTTTTTGGGGAAAATCTGGTATTCAGGACAGGGCTGTCTTTGTCAGGCTGAAGGTATTTAGACTGAAGACTGAAGGGAAAAGAGAACTGAACAACCTTAACTCGTTACAAAGAAATGATAACGGCAAGAAAAGACGGCTTAGCGCCACCTTTGTGATACTTCTCGTAGATAGTTGCCCGGTGCGGTACCGACATAGTCTTTGAAAGCCCTGGCAAAATGGCTGAGGCTCGAGTACCCAACTGAATATGCGGCTTCCGTCACATTCATCCTCCCTTCATCCAGAAGAGACTTTGCCTTATTAAGGCGCATTTCGCGAAGATAACCAAAGACTGTTGTGCCATACATTTCACGAAAACAGAAATTCAGTTTAGGGTGTGGGAGACCGACGATTCTGGCCAGGTCCAACAATCTGGGGGGGTTGTCGAGATTGCGCCTTACCAATTCTCTGGCATGACCTGCCCGCTCGACGTCATCGGGCCGCAAGACAAAGGTTTTCTGATGTCTTTTTTTGTCTAATAACGATTGCTCCAGTTTATAAGCAATCAATTCATAAGCCTTGCCTTCGAGATACAACTGCCTGGTCAGTCCGTGATACGGGCAATTAATGATCTGATGAGCCACTGCCTGCATTAAAGGGGTAATTGCATCCGTGTATTGGTATCTACTCGGAGAAACGGAAGCGATATCAGCAAAATCGTCAGGTATCCGGTCAGTTTCTCTTTTTAGAAGGGTGTTGAAAAACAAGGACTCCATCTGTATTGAAACATAAAGGATAGGTTCTTTTGCTGCTGCTTCTCCCGAAGAATTTGAAGCCGGGACATAGTACAGACTACTCTGTCCGCTATCCATAATCCAGTCATCACTTGTTGAGTATTGAATTCTATTTCTTATACTTCCGGAAAGAGCAAAGTTTAATCCTATCATAGGTGAATTGGATTTTCCTTTCCTAATGAGAGGTTCATGAAGCTTAAAATCCGTAATATAAAGCTCAAAACCGGTCCTGAGCCTGGTTTTCCGAAATGATCCCGTACCGATCTCTTCTGGCAAATTCCAAAAGCTGTCCGAAGGCATTTTCTGGTTTATGAGCTTATTTGTTAACTGAAAGACCTCAAAGATTTCTTCTTTGTTCCTTATTGACATTTTCGGATTCATGCCCACCTCAATAGCCGGTTAAATGGTCAAATTGCCGATCAACCCTTTGTCCGTATGACTTTTAATAGCCATTTGAATATCCAAATTCTCCGGCCTTCCTCAAGCTTCATGTTATAGCTGCCCCTGATCTTGTCACGTATGTACACTGAGTCTTTCACGAAAGGTTTATGTGTATTCCTAACGGTAACTCATAATATGGGCAAAAACTACTGGCTGTCTGATCTGGTCTTATTGGTTGTTGCGTCAGTTTGTGCGGACACTCAGAACAATCCCAATCCTGCCAGTAGAGTTTAGCCGCGTGATTCAGGCAATCGCCATAATATGGACAAAAGACGTTTCTGTCTCCACTTTTACAAATCGGATTGAAATTTTGATCCATGGTTTTCAGCTCCTTTCAGCACAATAAAGCCTCAGTTCATCAAAAGGTTTACTTTCAAGAAAAGTTAGACCGCCTCTTTTGGCGTCACTTTCAATCATTTCGGAAGTAAATAGCGTAATTACTACCTGATTGGCACATAGTACATAATAATTCGACTTAAAA
>DAOVDN010000171.1 GCA_030669465.1 Desulfobacterales bacterium
TACAAGAAAGTGACGCTTCAGCTTCGGGATGTATGTCTCATATGAAACAGGCTGCATATCCGCCCCGTTCCGAAAGCGAAAGAGACACTCCGCTAACGGGCATTCCTCAGATGGCAATTTTCTATCACAAAAAAGACTCCATGGAGATTCTCCAATGACCTCTTGAAATGTCTTGTTCAGAAGATTGCAAAAGGCCTTGTTGGCACGGATCACGAGTCCATCAGAATCATGGAGTGATATTGCATCGTCAATAGCATCAACGATTTTTTCCCATTCTCTCTTGCCGGCCTCTACGATTTCAGTAAAGCGGAGTAAAGCGCCCAATTGATCGTGAAAAGCAAGACCAAAAGCCATAGTAAGCTCTAAGAATGGAATGCCGGGATTATAGCCTCTATCTCGAAATTCTCCTGAGATGATCTTCCTTTTTACCCTTTCCAGCGACCGGAAGTGCATATCTGCAGCAAACTCCGTAGAAAGGTTATTTTGTATCATTTTTTTGCCAAGATCATACGATTGAAGGAGAAAAACCTCCTGGCCGGTGCGCAGGTATCCCTCTAGTATTTTCTCGTAAGTTAATATGTATTCATCACGATGCATGGTGTATCCGTATAGCCGATTGAAGATTGTCGATTGTCGATTGAAGATTTGTGGAATCGCTTCGCCCTGCCCGCTACCTGCCCGCAATGCCTCTATTTCGCATGACTTAGTTTTGCCGCCTTGTTCCTGCAAGCATAATTAACAAAATGGATAGGACCTATTTAATGCATGGCAGGCGGGTCGCAAGCCCCACTCGCTACTCCTAATCCTTTTCACCTAATAGAACGTAAATGTAATACAAAGCTTAATCATATCGTTGACTCGCTCAGGCGCGGCGGGCGGGCATGATAGTTTCTTTATCCTGTTGATATTAGTTTAGATCATTGATCTTACGCTTAATTTCAACTTTCAAAATTAAGAATCAGGTCTACGTGTTTTCCACTAGCAACAAGGTAATTAACCAATTGAACTTCCCCACTTAAATAAAAGTACAAAAGCATTTAACGAGGCATGAGTTCTAATAATTCGTCTAACTGATTTTAGTTCTAACAGCTTGTGATAGATGGTTTTGATTAACTGGATTTATATCATGTCTATCCTGTTATCCTGTCAAATATTTTCCGTCTGATGAACTATTACAATTTTTGTAACCTTTCCACCCCCGTACGATTTTTACAAACCTACGGGGCAGGCAGTAGATCAATAAAAGACCTTACATCCTCTTCGGTATGCAGGGCGGTCATACTGATTCTCAATATGGCCCTGCCGATCGGCACTGTAGGGTATCTGACCGGCAGAACGAATATATCCTTTTTAAGTAAGCTCTGGGACACTTCCGCTGCCCTGGTCTCTTCACCTATCTCGAGGCCAAGGATATGAGCGTCTCCGGTTACACGAAATCCTTTATGTCTCAGGCCTTCCTTCATGATCCGGCTTACTTTCTGCAGGTGTTTTCTCCTCTCTTCGGAGCGAGAAATAATCTCCAGCAGGTCTATGGCTGATGCAGCATGCGCTTCAGGAAGGGTTGTGCTGTATATAAGAGGAGAAGAAAAATTAAAAAGGTATTCTTTAAATCCTTTGGGCAGAAGCACAAATGAACCAAAAAAACCGAATGCTTTGCCGAATGTTCCGACTGCAATGTCTGCTGCCCCGCAAGCAATACCGCAGCCGTTTTCACCTACCGCACCATATGCATGAGCTTCATCAACAATGCTCAGAAACCCGTATTCTTTTTTGAGCTTTCTAAATTCATGAACATCTAAAAAATCGCCGTCCATGCTAAAGAGCGACTCTGTCAGGACAGCAACCTGTTTTTGTCTGTTTGCTTCCAGCCTCTTTCTGAGATGGGGCATGGAATTATGATTATATCCATAGAAGTCGGCCCCGCTTAAGTTTATACCCTTGACGCTGCTTGCATGGATATGTTTGTCAAAAATTATTATATCCTCTTTTTCAAAAAACGTTGAAATAATCCCCAGATTTGCCTGATAGCCGCTTGGGAAAAAGAGAGCATCATCATACCCGAAAAAGGAGGCATATTCTCTTTCCGCCTGGTTTATAATGGAATAGTTGCCTGAAACAAGTCGTGATGAAGAAGAAGATGTGCTGTATTTCAAGAAATTTTTAGCAACTTTCTCTTTCAGTTCCTCTGAAACGCCAAGGCCAAGATAGTCATTAGATGCAAAATTCAATACTCTTCTGTTGTTGATAGAAAGATATTTTCCATCTCTTTCACTTATTTCAGGTGGATTTCGCCTAAGTCCGGCCTGCTGCCGGAGGATCAATCTGTTTTTGAATCGTTCTGCAAACATGAAAACAGGTTCCTGTAATGTTTCTTCAATATTTCCCTTTTGAAACTATCGTTGTAATCGACGGTTGCGTATAAAAACTCTCCCTCAATCCAGGTTTTATCTCCTTTTTTAGCATACAGTTTATAGACAGATGCTGATTTGCTCCGGCTTATCAAGGTCCCGCAAAGAAGATAAGCGCCATTTAATATCTGCCGCATATGCGTCGTGCAGCGGATTATCTTTAGCAGAAATGCGTGTCTTTCAAAGGAGGCAAGAAAACGGACATGATAAGCCCCTATCTGGGCAAGAGATTCAATGCCCAAATATATGGGAGCATCGGAAAAATGTTTGACCCCTTTTATATTTGCAGCATCAACTTCGGTAATTCCATCAACGAGCATGAAACCGTTCAAGCCGGTATTTATCGTTATCCTTTCCATTTTTGTATTAATTTAGTTGTTTGAAAAATTTTTTTTGACAGGATTAAATCCTTTGCTTTGCGTTCACGCGGCGCAAGCGCCTGCGCTGCGCGTGATTTCAATTTCATTGTCGTACAATACAGTTACAGGCCTCTGGGATACAGCAGATAAACCGGTTGTGATTCTTTTTATGATTTACCGGATAGCTTTGTTTGTTGCACTTGAAACAGAATCTTGTATATCCTGTTATCCTGTCAGTGCCTTTTTCAAAAGGCTAAAATGTTACGAATAATTCAGGTTTATTCTGTTTTAGTCTCAATTACACTACGTCCATTGTAGAAACCGCAGCTATGACATACATAGTGCGGAACCCTGGCCTCTCCACATTGTGGGCAGACAGACAGATTTGAAACCGCAACTTTATCATGAGCGCGCCGCATATCCCGCTTTGACTTAGATTTTCTACGTTTTGGTACAGCCATAAGTAATCTCCTATCTTTAACTACCTGTTTTTTCTACCAATATACTATAAACCATTATTCTAATTTAAAGGTGCATCTAGTAATTTAAATAAAAATTATTGTCAAGAATTTTTATCTAAAT
>DAOVDN010000115.1 GCA_030669465.1 Desulfobacterales bacterium
GTCGGAATACATTTAGACAAAGAAGCACGACTGGCCGGCGCTCGTCTTTCCGATGTTTCCGCCATGGCGGAAAAACAAAGTCCTCTTATTGCCGCAGTTATTCGAGATGAGAAACTTATCATCCCCAGAGGGAATGACAGGCTGATGGCAGGGGATCTCATCTATTTTATCAGCGAAGAGGATAAACTTTTAGATACCCTGGCTGTCTTTGATAAACACGCAGAACCGATACATCGTGTCCTTATTGTGGGAGCAGGGCGTATAGGATTCAGGCTGGCTTCTCTGCTCGATGAGAAATCTATCTATACCAAGATAATTGAAAAAGACCCGGACCGGTGCGCCAAACTTGCCGAGCAGCTTAACAAGGTTGTCGTGCTTCATGGAGACGGTTCAGATCAGGAACTTTTGAATGAAGAAAATATCCAGGATATAGATGTTTTTATTGCACTGACCAACAATGAAGAGACTAATATTTTAGCCTCCCTCCTTGCCAGGCAGATGGGAGCGCGAAAAACAATAACAAAAATCAGTAAATTCAGTTACTTCCCCTTGATGTCAACGATCGGTATTGAGCAGGTGGTAAGCCCGAGACTTTCGGCGATAAACTCTATTTTGCAGCACATACGTCGTGGCAAGGTGCTTTCATCCATATCAATTAAAGGAGAAGAGGCCGAGTTCATGGAAGCTGTGGCTCTGGAAACTTCGGACATCGTGGGCAAACCTCTAAAGCACATCTCCTTTCCAAATGGGTCGCTTGTCACCGGTATAATGCGCAAAAAGAATATAATCATCCCATCCGGCGACAGTGTTATTGAGCCTGATGACAGGATCATAATATTCGCAAGAAGACAGGCCATCCCCAAGATCGAGAAAATCCTTACCGTAAAACTGGAATATTTTTAAATGCGCTGGCGTTATCTCCTGAATATCGTTGGGATGTTAACCATTTTTTTTGGGCTGACCATGATATTTCCGGTTTTTGCCGGCCTTTATTACAAGGATCAGAGTGTTATTCCGCTTTTAAAGTCGATGGGGATAACGATAATTGCCGGTTTTTTGCTTCACATATGCTTCAGGAGCACAAAGGTAGAGGCCATAAGCCAGCGGGAAGGTATAGCAATCGTGGCCATCGGATGGACGACCATAGGCCTGTTCGGAGCTCTCCCGTTTTATCTGGGAGACGTCTTCAGCACTTTTGTTGATGCCTTTTTTGAATCTGTTTCAGGATTTACAACGACCGGCGCATCGGTTTTAACCAACATCGAGGCGGTATCAAAAGGACTTCTCTTCTGGCGAAGCCTTATCCAGTGGCTGGGTGGAATGGGAATTATAGTCTTGTCTATCGCTATCCTTCCCTTTTTAGGTGTTGGAGGCATGCAGCTTTACAAAGCAGAGGTGCCGAGCCCTGTTCCCGACAAGCTCAAGCCGCGCATCAGAGATACCGCCATGATCCTCTGGAAGGTTTATGCACTGATGTCTCTGGTTGAGACCATCCTCCTTATGATAGGCGGGATGGATCTTTATGATGCTTTGTGCCACACCTTCACAACAATGCCGACCGGTGGTTTTTCAACAAAAAACGCTTCTATCGCCCATTATGACAGCGTCTATTTTGATATTGTAATCATTTTCTTTATGCTGCTTGCCGGTATAAATTTTTCGCTTCATTACCAGATGCTGAGGGGAAAGACACTGGCTTTCTGGAGGGATTCAGAGTGCCGTTTTTTTCTTGGCATCGTGTTGTTGCTGATTATTGCTGTGAGTTATAATATTTACGGCTCTGTATACGAAAAAATCGGACATGCGCTCCGTTTTGGCAGTTTCCAGGTAGTTTCCATTCTTACGACAACAGGCTATGCTACCGCTGATTATGAACAATGGCCTGCCATGTCCCGGCTTATGTTGCTATTATGTATGTTCCTGGGAGCATCAGCGGGTTCGACCGGCGGAGGTATGAAATGCATTCGCGTTATGCTCTATTTTAAATACTGTTATAACGAACTCTTTTTGCTGATTCATCCACATGCTGTAACACAGATAAAAATTGGTGGCAAACCTGTACCAGAAGATGTTATGAGGAGCATTCTCGGGTTTCTAGGTCTTTATATGGGCCTTTTTGCATTCTCTTCTGTCCTGCTTGCAGGCGTGGGAATGGATTTTGTAACGTCATTTGCAGCGGTTGCCGCCACTATGGGAAACATAGGGCCGGGTTTTGGACTTGTAGGACCGGTTGACAACTATGCACAGATACCATACCTTGGCAAGTGGCTGCTCATATGGTGCATGCTTCTGGGAAGACTCGAAATTTACACGGTTATAATTCTTCTTGTTCCGGAATTTTGGCGAAAATAGCTTTGCTGGTTTCTCGTTGCTGGTTTCTCGTTGCTGGATACTGGTTGCTGGATACTGGATGCTCGTTGCTAACGAGTAATATAGCACGGTTTTGGGGCACAAATAACTCCTTCAGCGATCACGGATCATGGAATTCGTCCCCGAAAATAAAAATATTGACCTATAGCTTACGAAATGATAGAAATAAAGTGTCTAAAGTGAGCTCGCTTTAATATACTTTAGACATTTAAGCTTATGGAGGGATGGCCGAGTGGCTTAAGGCGGCGGTCTTGAAAACCGTAGAGTGTCAAAGCTCCGTGGGTTCAAATCCTACTCCCTCCGCCATTTGTAAATCTGGAGAGATGGCCGAGCTGGCTGAAGGCGCTCGCCTGCTAAGCGAGTGTGGGATGAAAATTCCACCGAGGGTTCGAATCCCTCTCTCTCCGCCAATCAGCAACGAGCAACCAGGAACGAGCAACCAGGAACGAGCAACGAGCAACTCGTTGTCTCTTGCACTACACTCTACACTGCGACATGTTAAGATCTTACTCAATATAGAGACGGGTGGTGCGCGGCTAGTGCGCCTCGGCCCAGTTCTTGCCGCATTTAATATTCGCCTTAAGTGGCACCTTGAGGTCCCAGATTCCTTCCATGATCTCTTTTACAAGGCCTTTTACTGCGTCAAGTTCATCAGGAGGCACCTCAAAAACAAGTTCATCGTGTACTGAAAGGAGCATTGCGGTCTTAAGACCTCTCTTTGTGAATGCAGAGTCCACATTTATCATGGCCAGCTTTATAAGGTCCGCGGCTGTTCCCTGAATTGGGGTATTGATTGCCGTACGTTCAGCAAACTCACGCATATTTTTATTTGAACTGTTTATATCAGGCAAAAGGCGGATACGTCCAAGCAGGGTGCTTGTCTTTTTTGTCCTTCTTGCATCTTCGATTGATTTATCTATAAATTGTTTAACGCCTTTGTATCTTGCAAAGTAGTTGTTTATATAGGTTTTTGCCATCTTACGGCTTATGCCGAGCTCTCTGGAAAGACCGTAAGGGCTCATGCCGTATATAATTCCAAAATTTATAGTCTTGGCCTGTCGCCTCAGCTCGGGAGTAATAAAAGACGGAAAGACCTGAAACACCTCAGCCGCCGTGCGGGTATGGATATCTTCATCCTCCACAAAAGCCTTTATAAGGATTTGATCGTCTGAATAATGGGCAAGAATGCGGAGCTCTATCTGGGAATAATCGGCTGAAACAAGAGACCATCCTTGCCTTGGAATAAATGCTCTGCGAATTTCTCTGCCTTCATCGCTGCGAACAGGAATATTCTGAAGATTCGGTTCAGAGCTGCTAAGGCGACCTGTGGCTGTAACCGTCTGATTATAGGAAGTATGGATACGTCCTGTTTCCGGATGGATAAGATCTATTAGAGCATCCACATATGTTGATTTCAGCTTGGCCAGGGTTCGATGTCTTAAAATAAGGGCGGGGAGCTCGTGCTGATCGGCAAGTGTTGTCAAAACATCAACATCTGTAGAATAATTTGTTTTCTTTCTGGTTTTTTTCTGCACCGGCAATTTGAGTTTTTCAAAAAGTATCAATCCTAACTGCTGTGATGACTTTATGTTGAACTCTTCTCCTGCAATTGAATATATCCTGCTTTCAAGTTGCTCAAGCTGGTGCTCAAATGATTTTGAAAGAACCCGAAGTCTCTCCTTGTCTACGCATATTCCCGTCATTTCCATTTTCATCAAAACAGGCACAAGCGGCATCTCAACTTTTTCTAAAAGTTCTGCAAGGCCCGCCTCTTTAAGTAAAGGCATCAGAACATTGTAAGCCATAAGGGTAATATCGGCATCCTCGCATGCATAAGGCACAGCCTTTTTCAGAGGAACCTGAGCAAAACTGGAGAATTTTTTGCCTGTGACTTCCTTGTATGTAATCGTTTTATGATCAAGAAAATCAAGAGCGATCTGGTCCAGGCTGTGTGCTCGCTTTGAAGGATTAAGGAGGTAAGAGGCCAGCATAGTATCAAACACTACTCCGGCAAGGTTTATTCCATGACGTACAAGAACAATTAGATCGTATTTTATGTTCTGGCCGATCTTTTTGATACTAAAATTTTCAAGCACGCCTTTCAGCAAATTTAAAACATCTGCAAGATCAAGTTGGTCAGGAACACCAGGATAATCATGGGCACAGGGGATATAAAATGCCTCATCAGGTTTTATTGAAAACGACAATCCCACAAGCCTTGCCTTCATCGGGTCTTTAGAGGTGGTTTCCGTATCAACAGCAAACAATTTTGCCGACTCAAGGCGTGCAATCAGATCAGAAAGCGCATTAATATCCTGGATTGACCGGTATTTCTTTTTGGAAAGATCTGTTTGCTTTGGAAAAGCCCGCTGCAACTGCCTGAATTCAAGCTCCTTAAACAGCTTAGAGAGCCTGGTATTGTCAGGAGCCCTGAACTTAAAGGCTTCAGGGTCAAAAGATAAAGGGGCGTCGGTATTTATTGTAACAAGCTCTCTACTCAACAAGGCCTGTTCTTTGTACCTGACAAGATTCTCATGCTGTTTTTTCTTT